>CANRLA010000009.1 GCA_947631315.1 uncultured Clostridia bacterium
ATTATTTAGACAAATAGGAATATTCTTTGGTATGCCTTTAATTTTAGCAATTATACATTCTATTTTTGGAATAAAATTTGCAATAACAATAATGTCAGGTTTAGCATCAGAAGATGATTTATTACCTTCAATTATAGCAACAGTAGTAATTATTGGTGTAATATATGGATCATATTTCGCTGCTACATATTTTGGTGGGAAAAATATAATAAAAGAAGATAAATAAATCCTAGATGAATTTGAAAAACAAAAAGAATGGTAAATATAATTGCTAAAAATAGAATAATATGTTATTATCTAGTTTATAAAAGAAAATAAAAAGGAAGAAAGAATGAAAGACATATATTTTGTATTAACATATACTGGAACGTGGTTAGCTAAACAGATAAGAAAGTATACAAAAAATGAATATTCACATGTGTCTCTAGCACTAGATAAAGAACTAAATAATATGTATAGTTTTGGCAGAAAACATGCATATAATCCTATTTGGGGCGGATTTATTCGAGAATATATTGATAAAGGAACTTTCAAAAGATTTTACAATACAAAATGTATAATATATTCTTATGAGATAACAGATGAAAATTATAAATTATTAAATGAAAATATTTCTAAAATGTATGAGGAAAAAGAAAAATATAAGTTTAATTTTCTAGGATTATGTGCAGTGGTATTTAATAAAAAATTAAGTAGAAAATATAGATTTTATTGTGCAGAATTTGTTAAATATATATTAGCAAAAAGTAATATTAATGTTTTACTTCCTGAAGTAGTAAAGCCTGAAGATTTTCAAAAAATAGAAGGGATAAAGAAAGTTTATAAAGGCTATTTAAGAGATTATAAAACAGAAGGAAATTTGGAAAATAAATAATTAATAACTAAAAAACATAGAAATAAAATATTAAAGGAACTAATGTATGAGTAAAAAAAGTAAGATATTAAAAGGTTTTTTAATAATTTTTGTAATTGCAGTAATTGTACTAGCTTTTATATATGTATTACCAATTGTCAAAGAATTATCTACATCAGAAGGACAGCAACAATTTAAAGAAAAAATTGATAATTTAGGATTTTTAGGAATGGCAGTATTATTTGGACTCCAAATAGCACAAATTTTTCTAGCGCTAATTCCTGGAGAGCCAATTGAAATTTTAGCAGGTGCTTGTTATGGTACTGTAGGAGGATTCTTTTTTATAGCAATTTCATCTGCATTAGTTTCATCTATGATAATTTTATTAGTAAGGAAATTAGGTATAAAATTTGTTTATACATTCTGCTCAAAAGAAAAAATAGATAAGATACAAAATAGTAAAATATTTAAAAATTCTCAAAAGATAGAAACAATAATGTTTTTACTATTTTTAATACCAGGAACTCCAAAAGATTTATTAATATATATTGCGGCTCTTCTGCCAATAAACCCATTAAGATTTGTAGCTGTTTCTACGATAGCAAGGATTCCTTCAATTTTATCTTCTACAATAGCTGGAGACCATCTAATTACTGGAAATTGGCAAATGAGCATTATAGTTTACATTGTAACATTTACATTAGTTGGAGTGTTAATTTTTCTTATAAATAAATTTGACAAATCTGAAACGACAAAAGAGATTTTAAAAAGTATGAAACGCTGATAAATCAACAAAATATGATGTATAATTTGAAAAAAAATATTTTTTGACAAATTTTGCATTTTACCTTGATTTGGTATTTTTTTTATGCTATAATATTTTTGGTCTTAAAAATTAGAAATAGGAGGTATAAAATAAAATGAAAACTACTGGTGTTATAAGAAAAATAGACGGTTTAGGAAGAATTGTTATTCCTATGGAAATTAGAAATAAATTAAATATTTCTGAAAATGATCCACTAGAAATACATGTAGAAGGAACTACCATTGCTGTCAAGAAATATGAGCCAGACTGTACATTTTGCGGAAGCTCAAAAAACGTTATGGAATATAAAGGTAAAATCATTTGCGAAAAATGTTTAAGTGAACTAAAAAAAATGTAAATTAAAGTTTACATTATGAACTAGGGAAAAAGACGAAGAAAAAAGGTGAAGAAAAAAGTTTCATCTTTTTTTCTTTTTGCCATTTTTATGAATAAAAAACAAAAAAAGTAAAAAAATAAAAATATGAATAAATATATGATAAGAAGAATAATAACTTTAACTATAATATTTTTTTGTACATTAGAATCTTTTTTAATGTTTTTTCATAGAGCATTTGTAAAAGCAGACTCATTTAGATATGAATATAATTCAAATAATTTAGATTATCCTGGATATAAGGAAAGAATAGATAGTATTAAAGCAAATCACCCAAACTGGAAATTTATAATTATGGAAACTGGACTAGACTGGAATGAAGTAATTAATAATGAATACAAAGGTCATTTTGGAACACCAACAAACTTAATTCAAGGAAAATCAGGAGGATGGATTTGCTCTATATGTGGTTCAAGAGTTTATGATACTGGAAATTGGATGTGTGCGTCAGAGGCAGCAATAAGATATTATATGGATACGAGAAACTGGTTGGTAGACAGTCCATATCTATTTCAATTTCTACAAATTGACTATATGGAAACTTTAGACCAAGACATTTATGCTTCATTAAATGGTACATTTTTATATTCAATGGATACAGCATCAATAATAAATAGAGTATGCAAAGAAAAAAATGCTAGTCCATATTTTATAATTGCAAGAATATTACAAGAGCAAGGAAATGCTGGAGGTATGACATATAGAATGCAAGATACTGATGGAAAAATATATTACAACTTGTTTAACATTGGAGCAACTGGAAATTCAGAATCTGAAGTTTATTACAATGCCTTAGATAAAGCTAAAAAAGAAAACTGGACAAGTTTACAAAGTTGCTTAGAGGGAGGTATTTCATTTTTAATTTCTTCTTATGTATCATACAAGCAAAATACAATGTATTTAAACAAGTTTGATGTTGAGTCATATTTAGGACTATATTCGCATCAATACATGCAAAATATTGAAGCACCAAAAAATGAAGCTATATCAATGTATAAAAAAATGAAAAATGCAAATTTACTTTCTAGAAATTTAACTTTTGTTATTCCAGTATATGAAAATATGCCGGCAACTGCAAGTCCTTCACCTGATACAGCAGGAGAAGTTTTCCCTAAAAATATAAGAGTAAAAGAAGGTCATTTCGGAATAATGGTAAGAGCAGGAAGAAGTACAGACTCATCTATACTTGGAAGAATTTCAGGAAGTAGTGAAATAATACTTTCTGTGGAAAGGTTTAGTGATGGATGGCACAAAATTGTTTTAGAAGATGGAACAGTAGGATATTTAAAATTTAACACAGATTATTTAGAAGAGGTAGCAGATGTAGTAAATTGTTATGAACAAAAAGTGCTAAATGGTAATTCTAGTTTAAGAGTTGGACCAGGTTTTGAACATACTGAAATAACTAATTTGAAGGCTGGAGATATAGTTTATAGAATTGATAATACTGGAAGATACACTTTTGGCGGAACAGTATGGGATAGAGTAGTAATGCAAGACGGAAGACAAGGATTTTTACCAAGGAATGTCTTAGAAGACAAAAAAGAAGATGAAAATGGAAAAAATACGAATACAACGGAAAACAGCATTAATAATGAAAATGTGGTTCAAAACGAAAATAAAATTAGTGATGAGAATGTAATAAAAAGTGAAAATAATGTTGATGATGAAAATGTAGTACAAAGTGAAAATAATATTGATGATGAAAATACTACTCAAAGTGGAAATGATACAAATAGCGAAAATGATATTGAAAATGAGAACAGTATTAATAATGGAAATACTAGTCAAAACGAAAATACAGGAAAGAATGAAAATACTGGTCAAAATGAAAATACAAATATAGAGCAAAATGTAATAGAAAATAATAATGGAGCGGAGACAAATAACGAAGTTATTGAAGATGATACAACGCAATCAGAAAGAAAATATTTAGTAATTGCTCCTGACAAACAAGCAAAAGATTTAGGAGGAGTTGTAACGAAAAATGGTGCAGAAACAGAAGAAGCGGGAACAGGATATATTATAAATATTGATGGCAAAGAATATACTATAGTAAAACGTGGAGATGCAAATGGAGATGGATATGTTAAAGCTAACGATTATTTAATAATTAAAGATTATATAATAGGAACAAATACTAATCTTGTAGACGAATATTTACAAGCAGCAGATGTTACGAATGATAAATTTGTAAAAGCAAATGATTATCTAAAAATAAAAGACCATATTATGTATGAGGTGGAAATATGAAAAGACTAAACAATAGAATTTTAATGGTAATGATGATGATTGTTTTTGTTATATCTACGATTGAAATTACTGAAAATGTTTCGAAAGCTGCAAATTACAATTTTAATCTTACAGGAAACTCTAAAGCAAATAAAGGGGATGTACTTACATTTACTGTAACTGCAAATGGACTAACTGGAAATGTAAAATTAACAGGTAACAATGTTAGTTTAAGCAATAATCAAGTTTGGGTTGAAAAAAATACTGTAACTTTTACTGCAACAGTAAATGGATTTCCAGCTAGTGTTACAGCAACACCAGTGGAACTTACAGATAATGATTATAATATAGTATCAATAGGGGCAATTACAAGAAATATTACTGAAATTGAAGCCACAAAACCAGGCCCACCAGTCACAACAACAAATCCAACTGTAAATAGTGGAGGACAAAGCAACAATCAAGGACAAACGCAGGGAGAAAATACAGGAACTCAATCAAATCCAGTTCCTCAAACAAATCAAGGAGGCTCACAAGTAAATCAAGGAAGTACTACTGGTTCAAAAGCAAATCAAAGTAGTACATCAACTAATCAAGGAAACAGAAATTACCAAGCAAATAGTTCCTCAAATAGTGAAACTAATCCAATATTTACAGACCAAGGACAAGTAAAATCTAGCAACAATTATTTAAAAAATTTGCAAGTAAGTGTTGGTACATTAAGCCCTGAATTTTACAGAGAAACTTATGAGTACAAAATTGATAACATTATAGAAAATGAAATTGAAATTACAGCAGAAGCGGAAGATGAAAAAGCTATAATAAATGGCACGGGAACAATTGCATTATCAGGAGGAGAAAATGTAATTAATGTAGAAGTCATAGCTGAAAACGAACAAGCAAGGACATATACAATTATAGTGAATAAAGTTGAAGAAAAAAAAGAATCAAATCTAAGATTAGAATCTCTTGAAATCGAAACAATAAATGAAGAAAATAAATTTGAAGATTTAGATATTGGATTTAACAAAGATACATTAGATTATAGAGTAACAGTGGATGACAACATAACAGATTTAAGTGTGCTTGCAACCGTAGATAGAGAAGGAATAATTATTCAAACAGAAGGAGAAAAAAATCTTAAAGAGGGAGAAAACATTGTTACAATAACTCTAATAAGTCAAAATAATAATGAAGGTAGTCAAAATGCTATCGATAATAATCTTAATACTGAAGAAAATGGAATTGAAAATAATGGTAATATTGATGAAAATAATCAAAATGTCAATGAAAATACGGAAAATATTAACGAAAATAGTCAAAATTCAACTGATAATAGTATAAATAATGATTTACAATCTACTAATGTTAAGGAAGAAACAGTTTATACAATTAAAGTTACTAGAAAAGCCAAACCAATAGTTGAGATTTCAAATGATGTCTACAATATGAAAATAAAAAAGATTATAGCAGGAATTGTGTTAGCCATATTAATTATTGCTTTAGTAGTAACTATTGTAATTAATATTAAAAAGAAAGGAAACAGAAAAAAGGAAAAATTAAAAAGAAAAGTGAAATAGTAAAAATTTAATAAAAATGTAAAATAACATCTTATTTTAAAATAAATAAGATGTTTATTTATTGATTTTTGCTATAATTTAAAGAAAACTATTTATGAAAAAATACTTATATTTCCATTGTTTCCAACTTGACTAAAAAAGTATACAATGTTAGAATACAACATAGGAAAAAATTCGACAAAAAACGGAGGAAAAAATGCTATTAAAAGTTATAAAAAATCAAAAAAAAGTACTTTGCATATTAGTATTATTTACAATGATATTTAGCATGTTAGGAATTTTTATAAATGTAAATGAAACTTATGCAGATTCAAATAGATATACATATAATGGAAGTAATTTGGACACAAACTTATATCCAGGTTTTAAAGAAAAAATAGATAATATAAAAAAAGTTCACCCAAATTGGAATATAGTAATAATGGAAACAGGTTTAGATTGGAATCAAGTACTTGTTGCAGAAAGTTCGTTTACAGGTTCTAGTCCATACTCTTTAATACAAGGAAAATCAGGAGCTTGGATTTGTTCTACTTGTGGAAGTAAATCATATGACAATGGTTCATGGTATCATGCATCAGAATCAGCTATAAGCTATTATATGGATGCAAGAAACTGGATGGATCCAAACAGTAGCACTATACTTCAATTTTTACAAATTGGTTGGGTAGAAACAAGTGATGAAAACATATACAATGCAATAAAAGGTACATTTTTAGACAGAGATAATCAAGGAATGGAAAATGCAAAAGCAATTATTAGGGCTTCAAGAGAAAATAATGCTAACCCATTTTATGTAGTTGCTAGAATAATACAAGAGCAAGGAGTAAATGGAGGAGCAACATATAAAATGAATTCTGATGGAGTAGACTACTACAACTTATTCAACATTGGAGCATCAGGAAATGGAACAGCACAAATTGTTGCAAATGCACTTGCTAAAGCCAAGGCAAATGGTTGGGATACAATAGAAAAAAGCATATCAGGTGGAATAAAAGTATTATTTTCAGATTATATAAATCAAAAACAAGATACAATTTATCTAAACAAATTTGATGTAGAAAGTTATAAAGGACTTTATCATCAATACATGCAAAACATAGAAGCACCAAAATCAGAAGCAACATTAATGTATAATAAAATAAAAGATTCTGGAATATTAAATCAATCTTTAACATTCGTTATTCCTGTATTCTTAAATATGCCAGCAAAAACATCAGCTTCTCCTGATACAATGTCAGAATTAGGACCAATTAATATTAGAGTAAAATCAGGACACAGTGACATTATAGTAAGAGAAGCAAGAACAACATCAAGCAAACAAATTGCAACACTTAAAGATAACAGCGTAAATGTACTTTCTGTAGAAAGATATGGAGATGGATGGCATAAGATTATACTAGAAAATGGAACTGAAGGATATGTATATTTTAATTCAAACTATTTAGAAGAAGTTAATGATGTTACAAATTGTGATGAAAGTATAATAATTAGTGGAAATGGTGTTGAGTTAAAAGCAGGACCTAAGGCAAACCAAAAAACAATTACAAATTTAGCAAATGGTCAAGCAATAACTAGAATAGATAATTCAGGAAGATACACATTTGACGGAAAAGTATGGGATAGAGTAAAACTTTCAGATGGAAAGCAAGGATTTGTAATGAGAGATTATATTCAACTAGAAGCTAATGCGAGCAACGTATTTACAATAAGAGCAGAAGGTGGACTATACTTACGCTCTGAGCCAAACGGAACCGCTATTAGACTTCTAGCAGATGGAAGCAAGGTTACTAGAACAGAAATAGGAACATCTATAGTAAATGGATATTACTGGGATAAAGTAACTACATCATCAGGAGCAGTAGGTTATGTAGCTAGAGCATACTTAAGGGATAAAAATGGGAATGTACCTAGTGGAGTAGAAACACAAAAATTAACTAATGTAAAAAAAGAAGATGATAAAAGTCAAATAGTAGTTGAACCTGATGTTACAGCAGAAAATTTAAAGGAAAAATATACTAATGCTAGCATAACTAAAAGTGATGGAACTGCAGTAACAAGCGGAGCAATTGGAACAGGATATAAAGTTCAAATTGAAAATAAGACTTATACTGTAATAAAAATGGGAGACTCAAGTGGAGATGGAAAAATAAATTCAGCCGATTTATTAAAAATACAAAAACACTTATTAAAAGTAAAAGATATTACAAATACACCATACTTTTTATCAAGTGATGTTACAGGAGATGGAAAAATAAATTCAGCCGATTTATTAAAAATACAAAAATATTTACTAAAAGTTACTGACATTAAAATATAAGGAGGAATGAAGTGAAAACAAATAAAAAAATAATATCAATATTGTTAATTTGTATTCTATTATTTTCTACAATGAATATTAGTAATGTATATGCAAATTATTCAGTGTCTTTAACTGAGAGTAAAACAGTAGAGGTGGGAAATAGCGTTACAATTACTGCATCTGTAAATGCTGGAGCATGGAATTTAGCCTTATCAGGGAATGGAACTACTGAAGGCTTAGTAGGGCAAACTACAGTTGCTGGAAGTGCATCAGCTTCAAAAAGCATTACATTTACTCCAACTAGTGCAAGAACATATACATTTACTTTAACAGGGGATATAACTGATTATGACACAGATGAAAATATAAATGTAAATAAAAGTTGTACTATAACGGTTAAGGAAAAAACTGTTGTGCAATCTAATCCAACTCCAAGTACAGGAAATGAAGGTTCATCAGGGGCAGGAGGTCAGTCACAAACTCCAACAGAACAAAATAAAAATGAAGTAATTCCTCAGGATTCACCACAAACGCAAGAGCCAAAAGAAACTAAATCACAAAACAACCATTTAAGTTCTTTAGTTATAAATGATGGAGTTAGAAATTTAGACTTAAAACAAACTAGAACAGAACAAGTAGGATTCAATAGAGATGTAGAAGATTATACTGTAGTATTTGATGAAAGTTATGACTTTAATAATCTAGAAGTATTAAAAGTAGATGCAACTAAAGAAGATAGCAAAGCTAAAATCTCAGGAACAGGTAATTATACGATAAATGAAGGGGACAACACTATTGAAGTAAAATGTACAGCAGAAGATGGAAAAGTAAAAACTTATAGAATCAAAGTAACAAAACCAATAGTAATAAATAAATCAGAATTAAAGCTAGATTCATTAGAAATCTCATATATGAACGAAGATGAAAAAGTTCCAATAATTCTTGATAATTTATTTAACTCAGAAACTTACGAATATAGTGCAAACATTGATGCAGATATTAATTCAATATTTGTAAAGTTATCTACTGCAAAGGTAAAAGACAAAGATATTATAGTCAAAGTTAATGGAAAAGAAGTATCTCGTGACCTTGAAGGAAACTTGAATGAAGAAGAAATAGAATTAGAAGATGGTAAAAATACAATTAGGATAACACTTATATCTCCAGTAGATGAAGATGTACAAACTGACTATGTTTTAACTATTGATAGGGAAGCAGCAATGCCAGTTTCAACAGAAGAAGTTAGTGAAAATAAAATATTTGGTGGAAACATGAATCCATTTATAATATTAGGAGTAATTGCTGGAATTATTATATTATTGCTAATTATACTAGCGGTATTACTAATAATAAATCATAGGAGAAAGAAAAAAGCAGAGAAAGAACCATATATAAATGAAGAAAAAATAGAAGACTTAAATCAAGTTTATACAAATAGGCTTGATGGAAAAGAAAAGATGGAAGAACAGAATAATTTAGAAGAATCCTTAGAGAAGAATGATGAAAATAAAGAAACTTCTTTAAAACAAAGTGATAAAATAGATGAATCTAGCGAAGATATAAAAATAGATGAAGATAAAATATTAAAAGAAGCAGAGTACGAATTATTAAGCGATGAAGAAAGAAAAGCAAAATTAGAACAATTAGAAAAAGAATTAAAAGATAAAAATAAAAGAAAGTAATAAAAAGCAATAAAAAAATAATAAGAAAATTAATAAAATCGATTAAATATAAAATAATTATTTTAGTAAAAGGATACTTTATGGATATAGAAAAAATTACAAATAAAGAACAAAAATTAATTTTAGCAAAAATCATAGTTGATAAGGTTGAAAACGGCCAAACCATTGGGTTTGGCTCGGGTTCAACCTCATATTTATCTGCAATAGAAATAGGTAAAAAGGTAAAAGCAGAAGGGCTAAAGATTAAGGCAATACCTACTTCTCAATATATTGAAGATGTTTGCAATGAATATGGGATAGAAATAGGAAATATTATAGAAGATAATATTGACTGGGCTTTTGATGGTGCAGACGAAGTTGACTCAAACAATAACATGATTAAAGGAATGGGAAATGCAATGTTTAAAGAAAAATTAAATATATTGCAATCACCTAAAACCTATATATTGATAGATAGTACAAAAGATGTACAAAAATTAGGACAAAATAATCCAGTGCCAATTGAAGTATTTCCAAAAGCTCTAAAATATGTATCAAGTGAACTTGAAAAGATAGGTGCTTATGAAATAATATATAAAGGTATGTCTGAAAATGGAAATTCTATATTACATGTAAAATTTAATGAGATTAACAATGAATTAGAAAAGCAAATAAAAAGTATAACAGGAGTAATAGAATCAGGACTATTTATAGGATACAATGTGGAGGTTATAAGAAGTTGAAAAAAATACTATTTGCAGCATATTCACTAGACTATGGAGGAATTGAAACCTCTCTTATAAGTTTATTAAAAAAAATAAGTTCAAAGTATGAAGTAACCCTATGCTTAGAAGAAAAGCAAGGGGTATATTTAAAAGATGTTCCTAAAAATGTAAATATCATAACATATAAACCTAACAAAAATAAAATTGTACTAATTAGAAAAATTTCAAATTTATTTAAGCAAATAGGATTTAAATTAAAATACAAAAATAAATTTGATTTTTCAGCTTGCTTTGCAACATATAGTTTTCCAGCTTCCTTTGTTGCAAGAACTGCAAGTAAAAACTGTGCTATATGGGTTCACAATAATTATATGGATCTTTATGATGCAAAAATAATGAAATATAGAAAGTTCTTTAAAGACTTGAATATATATGATTTTAAGAAAATAGTTTTTGTGTCAGAGATGGACAAAAGAGTGTTTATAGCACAATTCCCTGAATGTGCTAAGAAGGCATGCGTATGCAACAATTTAATAAATTATGAAGAAATACTAAAAAAATCAGAAGAAGTAGTAGATGATTTTAAAAAGGAAAAAGTAGTAACATTTATCAATATTGGCAGACATGATGAAAAACAGAAAAAACTAACTAGAATAATAGAAGCTACAAAAAGACTAAATAAAGAAGGATACAAATTTAGAGTTGTATTTGTAGGAAAAGGAACAGCAACTAATGAATACAAAAAATTAGCAGAAAACATAAAAAATATTGAATTTTTAGGTGCTAAGAAAAATCCATATCCATATTTAAAAAATAGTGATGCTTTTTTAATGTCATCAGAATTTGAAGGATACCCAGTTGTATTTTTAGAAGCAAAAGTATTAGGAAAGCCTATAATAACAACAGATGTATCAGATAGCAAAAAAGACATAGTAGGAAAATATGGAATAGTAACTGAAAAAAGTGATAAAGGCGTTTATGAAGGAATGAAAAAGTTTATAAAAGATGGATTTGAAATGGAAAAATTTGATCCACAAGAATATAATAATGAGATTTTAAAAAGATTAGATGAAATTATAAATAGATAAATCGTTGCCTAAATCTTTGATTTCATATCAACGATTATATGGAAAAAATAATAAGTAAATAAGTTTACTTATTATTTTTAAAATTTAAGAAATAAAAGATAGAAAGGAAAAATTCATGAGTTCAATTATTATTGCAAAATCTAAATTACCAATTGAATTTACTCAAAGTTTGTATAAAGAGTATGGAAATAGAGTAGCAGATAAAATTGTAACAGGAATGTTAGAAGAAAGATATACTACATTAAGAGTTAATAACTTAAAAGCAAATAAAGAAGATATAATAAAAAGTTTTAACGAATTAGATGTTCAATTTGAAGAAGTTAGTTTTATTAAAGATGCTTTTATAATAAAAAATAAAACTGAAAAGCAAATACAAGATTTTGAAATTTATAAAAATGGAAAAATATATTTGCAAAGTTTGTCTAGTATGATACCACCCATTATATTAAATCCAAGAATAAATGATAGAGTATTAGATTTAGCAGCAGCCCCAGGAAGCAAGACTACTCAAATGGCATGCATTATGAAAAACAATGGATATATTTTAGCAAACGAAATAGATAAAATTAGATGTGAAAGACTGAAATATAATGTAAATCTTCAAGACGCAAAGATTGTGGAAATAAGTAATGAAGATGGAAGAAATATTGGAAAAAATATGCAAGAAAAATTTGACAAAGTACTATTAGATGTACCATGCAGTGGAGAAGGAAGATTTTTAGTAAATAAACCAAATACATATTCAAATTGGTCAGAAAAACAAGTACTAGAATTATCAAATCTTCAAAAAGAGTTATTTGAAAGTGGATATAATGCACTAAAATCAGGTGGTACAATGGTATACTCAACTTGCACATTAAACAAGATGGAAAATGAAAATGTTATTGATTGGGTAATAAAAAAATATGATATAGAAGTAATTGAAACAGATTTTAAAATAAAGGAAGCAATAAAGTCAAACTGTAAAGGTTTAGATAAAAATATAGAAAAAGCAATAAAAATTATACCATCAAAAACTATGGAAGGATTTTTCGTTTGCTTAATTAGGAAAAAATAGGTAAAAGTAAAGAAAACTTAATATAAATTTAAAGTAAATTTAATAAACAAATGTGTTGACATTATTTCAGAGGCCATGATAAAATTAAAAAGCTAAAAATATAGTAAAAAGGAGAGAGAAGTTATGAGAAAAAGAAAATTTATTGCAACAATTATTGCTATAGCATTATTAGTACCACAATTTTATTGGCTAAGCTTCATTGCACCAACTGAAGTTTATGCAGTAGAACAAACTAATATTGCTGAAAAATACTTTTACAATCAATTAACAGAAGAAGCAAAAGTATTTTATGATGCATTAGACAGCATGTTATACAATAATGATTATTCAAAGATAAAAGGAGAATTAGGAAAACAAGATACTAAATTTGGAGTTAATTCTTATGATTTAACAGACAAATTTGATGAAGGTGGAAATTCTCTACAGCAAAGTTTACATAGTAAACTTGAAGCTTATACAAAAGGTAATCAAGAATTACTAAATTTAATGGCTACCGGTAGAGATGCTTGGATGGCTGACCATGCTGGAGCATTTTATGTAGATTCTAGCAACATTACTCTTAGAGTAACAAGAGACAACCAACAAAAATTACATGTTTTTATTGGTGTAGGAAGAACAGATACTTATATTAACAAAACTTTTTGGGACTCGGCAGAAAAGAAAGTAAAAAAAGATGAACTTATCAAAGCTTTAGATGCAGTTAAGTCTGCTAAAGATGAAATGGTAAAAGAAGTAAAAAGTGTTAAGGCAGTTGCTGGTCAAAGTTTACAAGAGCAACAAGCTAGAAAAGCACATGACTTAATTATTGCAGCAAATACATACAAATTAGAAGAAACAATTATTGACGAAAATAAAAATGATGGCAAGAATGGAGATCCATATAGTGTGAGAAATGTTTATGGTGCATTTGTTACTCATGAAATCGTTTGCGAAGGTTTTGGTAGAGCTTTCAAAATGATTATGGACGAAGTTAATATTCCTTGTATTTTAGTTTATGGAGCATTTGTTTCAACAAATCAATATGAAGAACATTTATGGAATTATGTTCAATTAGAAGATGGAAAATGGTATGGTATTGACCTTACATGGGATAATACAGATGAAATAGAAGATGAAGGATATGCTGGAAAGCATGAGAAAATTAGAGCAGAATACTTCCTTGCAGGAAATGATAAAATGCAAATGAATCATTTAGTTACAGGAACAATGTCTGCTGCTAAATATGAATTCAAATATCCTGAATTAGAAGCATCTAGTGATAGATATGCAATAGCTTCTGAAAATGCAGGTTTAACAGTTGAAATCGATACTGATAACTATGATACAGAAGATGAAATTGATGCTTCAAAATTAAAAATTAGTTATGTAGTTGACTTAAACGAGAACGGTGTAATCGACGCAGGAGAGCGAATGGGATACACTGAAGCTAAGAAACATGGATATTATTTTGTTAGTAAATTCTTAGCTTATAATAAGGCTGATGTAGAAGGACATCATCCTGGAAGCACTGTAATAGGTGGCTCAGACGAGAGTTGGGGAGGTTCAGCTTTCTATGCTTATGTTGACCCTAACATATATGGTTCAGTTACTGATGTTACAGAAGATAATGGAGATTCATATATTTCATTCTACAATGCAAATAGCCAATTTATGCAATTTGGTGTAACAGATTGTGCTCCATGGACTTATGAAGATTGGGTAGCAGCAGGTAGTAAAAAAGAGAATATAGAAAAAATGACAACATATTTTGGGACTTCAGCTGATTTATTAGCAGTATCAGATATGGTATTTAATCCAAATGGAGATTATATAGCAGCACCATATATTAAAAGAGCAAATCCAATTCTAAATTCTACAATGTATATTGGAGAGACATATCACTGTGAAGTAGAATATGATGATATTTTAATACCAGTTGAAGGAAAACAATTAAGTGAAGTTGGTTACAATGTTACAATTGAATATTCTTCAAATGAAGGAAGTAATGATTATAAAATAGAGAACTTTAAATTTGATGGAAAGAGTACAGTAACATTTGACTTTACACCGAGTGAGAAATATGCTGATGATTCTATTTTCTATAATATAGAACTTACAAACCTTATGGGTCAAAAGAGTGGAAAACCACCAATGTTAATCAATTGGTTCTGTGCTCATAGATGTTCAGCTTATGCTTATAAATCACAAGGTTTCGATTGGAATGTTTATGGAAAACCTAGTCTAATGGATGATGTAAACTTAGATGAACTTTCAGAATCAGAAAATGAAGATTTATCTGAATTATTAAAACATAGATTAACTCTTGTTACTACAACTACAAAACCATCTGAAGAAAAAGCCATGAAAGACTTACTTGACAAAGGAAAAGATAAAGATGGTGAGAATTTAGATGTAGGTGGAACAATTGAAAAAACAGAAACATACAATATTACTTTAACACTATGTAAAGCTCAAAAAATAAGTGATGGACAAAAGGTTAGAGTTATGCTTGGTTTCCCAGCTGGATATGGTCCAGAAGATGCTGGAGTTACATTTAAAGCATATCACTACATAAAAGATAAAACAGGAAGAATTACAGGAGTTGAAGAAATTCCATGTTATATTACTGAATTAGGTTTAATTGTAGAATGCGAAAGTTTCAGTCCATTTACAATAGCTACAATAAAAAATTCTGAATTAGGAAAAGTCGCTGACCAAAAAACAAAGACTATAATATTCCAATCAAGTAAAGGTGGCGATGTCTATATTGATGGTAAGAAAGCAGATAGTATAGTTTTAGATGAAAGCCAAAAGAGTGAAGTGGAATTAAAAATAAAACCTGAAGCTGGCTATGTTGTTGATAATATAGTTTTTGGAAATCAAGTAGTTAATTTAGAAAACAAACAAATTAGTCAAGATGATAGTAGTGAAATAACATATACTTTAAAATATAGTGACTTAACTGAAGAAGAATTTAATTCTTTAGTTGCTAAAGTAGCATTTATACCTAAATCTACTATAGAAGAAGAAAAGAAAGAACATATGACGGTTGTCGCTCAACCATTAGTTGCACAACCTGAATTCGAGTTAGCTACAGTTACAAATAAAATAGTTACTGTTAATCAAGAAGAGAGACAAAGTATTGAAGAAAAGCAATTAGCAAACTCTTTTAACAAAGATGATATTATTGAAGTTTCTTATTCATTAACAGGTATGACAGATGTAAAAGAAAAAATTGATAAAATTAAAGCTACTTTAACTTATGATAAAGATGCTTTCGAATATGTAGAAGATAGCATAAAAAGTGGAGATAAATGGAACTTTACTGTAAATAAATCTAAAGATGGAGAATTAAACATTTCAGGAGAAAGTCAAGCAGAAGAAAAATCAGAACAAATTGGTGATGTATTTAGTGTAAGATTTAAAGTACTAAAAGATGAAGATTCTCAACAAGCAATTGCATTAAGTAACATTATAGGCGGAGAAAATAAGGAAGAAAATACTCCAGTTTGCACAGATGTTGTAACAAATATTATGACTGCTAAAAAACAAGTTGAAACAGAAAATGAAATAAAACCAGTGGATGGTTCGAAATGCACTATTAAAGACGATATTATTTTAGGTATAAATCCAAAATCTACTATTTCAGAATTATCAGAAGAACTTAAATCTGACGGCAACAAATTAATAACATACTATGGTACAAAACTTAAAGAAAATGAAGATGGAAATATAGTAGCAGATGCTGAAAACCTATTACAAGTATCAACAAAATTGACAGGTGATGATGTATTATGCACAGGAGATTCTGCTAAAATAGGAAATAAAACTTATATGATAGTTATGAGTGGTGATGTTGATGGCAGTGGAGACTTAGATATGAGTGACATTGCATTAGTATTATCAAGTTATAGAGCAGAAGATGCGAACGACAAATTAAAAGGAATTTATAAACAAGCTGGAAATGTGGATGAAAACGTTGAAGTAGATATGACAGATGTTGCTAACATGCTAAATTATTATCGAAAACTACAAAGTTCACCAAAACCGGACGCAGATTAGTAGAAAGGAGGAATTAATTAATTAAATAGATTGATAATTCTATATAATTGATTATACGAAGAATTATGAAGAAGAAATTTTTAATAATAATTAATATAATATTTTTAGTAATGTTTGCGTTTGGAGTAAATGTTTTTGCTAGAGAAACAATAACTAGTGCAAATATTACAGTTAAATCTACAAAAAATGAATATAATGTTGGAGAAACAGCAGAATTTGTTATTCATTTAGATAATCTTGTAGCATCAAAAGGAATAATAACTTTTGGAGCTTCAATGGAATATAATCATGATATTTTGAGATTAATTAAAACAGAAGGAGCAAATGATTGGAGTAATAATGACAATAGTTCTGATATTATTGGTATATTTAATTCTTCAAACTCATCAACTTCTGAAGATATAGCTACAATTAAATTTGAAGTATTAAAACCTAATGCAACAACATCACTAAATATTAAACTAAATAAAGTAGATATATCTAATGGTGGAGCTTATAAAATTAGTTCAGTAAGCTCAAATCAAATAACTGTAAAAGTATCTGAAACTGAAAACCCACCAACACAAGGTGAGACAACTCCACCTGCTCAAGGCGAGACAACTCCTCCTGTTCAAGGCGAGACAACTCCTCCTGTACAGGGTGAGACAACACCACCTGCTCAAGGAGAAACAACACCTCCTATTCAAGGAGAGACGACTCCTCCTGCACAAGGTGAAACAACACCTCCACAGGGTGGTAATAGTGGTCAATCAGGAGAAGACGAAAATAATCCAAATGGTGATGATGAAGGAAATCAAGATGATACTACAACTCCACCATCATCAGAAGCTGAAGAAAATCAAGAAGATGTACAAAATGGTGAAAATTCTGAAGGATATGACCTTATGGTAAATGTGGGAGCTGACGGAATTACATCAAATGATGAAGAAAAAAGTGAAAATGATTCAAAGATACCACAATTAGGAGCAAGAAATCCTTTAGGAATGACTATAATAGTTGCAGTAATAATTGCAGTAATTCTATTTATAAAAATGAAAATGATAGACAAAAAAATCAAAAAGAGTGAGACAGATTTCTATAATGACGAAAAATAATAATAAATAAAATATTAATAATAAAGGACGCAAAAAGTCAATAAAAAGATAAGATTTGAGTTACCAATTTAGCTCAAATCTTATTTTATTGTAATCAATATAATTGTTAATACGAAATCAAAGATTTCTTCAACGATTTATTATTTTAAAATTTATTATAATTATATGTACAAATTTTATGGAAAAAATTACATACAAACAGATGTTTACAATTAAAAAGAAACATGATATACTTTATATAAATAAATGTTAAGGAAGTGTTAATCTTGGAAAATAAAGTGTATTTTTGCATTGATTTAAAAACTTTTTATGCGTCAGTAGAATGTGTAGAAAGACATTTAGATCCATTTAATACGAATTTAGTAGTTGCAGATTCGAGCAGAGGAAAAGGTACAATATGTTTGGCAGTATCTCCTAAAATGAAAATGTTAGGCGTAAAAAATAGATGCAGGTTATATGAAATTCCAAAGAATATAAATTATATGATAGCAATGCCTAGAATGGAAAAATACATCGAATATTCTGCCAATATATATGAAATATATTTAAAATATTTTTCAAAAGATGACATTCATGTATATTCGATAGATGAAGTTTTTATAGACGCATCTAAGTATTTTAAATTGTATAAAGTAGAACCATTAGAACTGGTAAAAAAAGTTATAAGCAAAATTAAAGAAATAACGGGGATAACCGCAACAGCAGGAGTTGGAACTAATATGTATTTAGCAAAAGTAGCTTTAGATATAACTGCAAAGCATAGCGTAAGCAACATTGGATATCTAGATGAAGAAAAATATAAAAAAGAACTAGGAAATCACAAGCCACTTACTGATTTTTGGCAGATAGGCAAAGGAATATCAGAATCTTTGAGGAAAATGGGAATTTATACAATGAATGATATAGCAAATACAGACCCAAGAAAGCTATATAATAAATTTGGAATAAATGCTAAATTTTTAATAGATCATTCAAAAGGAATAGAACCTTGCACAATACAAGAAATAAAAGAGTATAAACCTAAATCAAATTCAATATCTACTAATCAAATTTTATTTAAAGATTATAACTACCAAGATGCTTTATTAGTAACAAAAGAAATGGTGGAACTACTAAGTTTGGAGTTAATTAATAAAAATTTAAAAACAGAAAGTATAAGTTTATATATAGGATATTCAAAAGATTGCATTGAGGCAAGTAAAGGAAGTAAAAAGCTAGAAATAGCCACCAACACTTATACAGATTTATTAAAAGAATATGAAAAATTATATGCAAAAATAGTAAGTAAAATAGAGCCGATAAGAAGAATTGGAATTTCATTTGGAAGACTTTCCAGTGATAATTATGAACAACTAAATTTATTTATAAATCAAGAAAAAAAGGACAAAGAGAAAAGTATAGAAAAAACAATCAATATTATAAAAAGTAAGTTTGGAAAAAATTTAATTTTAAAAGGCATTAATTTACAAGAAAATGCAACAACAACAATAAGAAATACATTGATAGGAGGACATAATGCTTATTAGTTAAATTTTAAAATGATAAAATTAAAAACAATAAAATTTTTAAAGCAGTAAAAATTTATTAAATAAAAAAGTTTACTAAATAGCAGAAAGGAGAATAAAATGTCAAATGCAGATAGAGCAAAACAATTTTTACCATTTGATGCTTTAAATGGTTTTAGATTAGCCTTAAAAGAAAAAGAAAAAATTATAGTTGACAAAAAAGATTTATCAGAAGAAATGCAAGAAGAATTATCAAGAAAATTAAATTCGCTAGAAATTGGAGACAAAGTAAAAATAGTTCATTATAAAAATAAACAGTATAAAATAGATATAGGAAGTTTTAATCAAATAAATAGAATGCAAAGGTTTATTATAGTAGGAAATACTAAAATTGCTATTGATAATATTTTTAAAATATATGATTTATGAAAATCTTAAAATATATAATTTATAAAATTTTTTAAATATATGATTTATAAAAAGTTGATTAATTATAAATCTTAATAAAAATGACAAAAATGGCTAATTTATGACAAAATTAAATTGCTGGATTATTGAAAAAAATAAAGAATTATTGTATAATAAACGAGCTAAAAGGGAAAATTATTTGAAAATAATTAAATTTTCATAACTGTATATTGTTTTTTAGCAAAATGCGAAAGGAATGAAATTTAATATGAAAATAGGAATAGTAGGATTACCTAATGTAGGAAAAAGTACACTTTTTAATAGTATAACAAATGCAGGAGCAGAATGTGCAAATTATCCATTTTGTACAATTGAACCAAATGTTGGAGTTGTTCCAGTGCCTGATGAAAGATTAGATGTTTTAGCAAAAATGTATGAATCTGACAAAATAACACATGCTATTATAGAATTTGTCGACATAGCAGGATTAGTAAAAGGTGCAAGTAAAGGTGAAGGACTTGGAAATAAATTTTTATCACATATTAGAGAAACAGATAGCATATTAGAGGTTGTAAGATGTTTTGAAGATAGCAATATAGTGCATGTTGATGGAAGTGTAGACCCAATTAGGGATATAGATACAATAAACTTAGAATTAGTGTTAGCAGATTTAGAAACAGTTAATAAAAGAATAGAAAGAGCAGCAAAACTTGCTAAAGGAGATAAAAAATATATTGTAGAAGAAGATACATTCAAAAAAGTAAGAGATGCTTTAGAAGATGGAAAACCAGCTAGAACAGTTGATTTAACTGAAGAAGAAAAAGAAATTATAAAAGATGCATTTTTACTTACCATGAAGCCTATAATGTATGTAGCAAATATATCAGAAAATGATATTGGAAAAGAAGATAACGATTATGTAAAGAAAGTTAAAGAGTTTGCAAAAAATGAGAATGCTGAAGTCGTAAAATTATGTGTAAAAATAGAAGAAGAATTGTCTACATTAGAAGGAGAAGACAAAAAAGAAATGCTAGAGGCACTTGGACTTGAAGAATCTGGATTAGATAAAGTTATAAAAGCAAGTTATGATTTATTAGGTCTTATGTCATTTTTAACAGCAGGAAAGAAAGAAGTTAGAGCATGGACAATAAATAAAGGAACAAAAGCTCCACAAGCAGCTGGAAAAATTCATTCAGATTTTGAAAGAGGATTCATAAAGGCAGAAATAGTATCATATAATGATTTAATAACAAATGGAACTTATCAAAAAGTAAAAGAATTAGGACTAGTTAGATTAGAAGGCAAAGATTATGTAATGCAAGAAGGAGATATAGTTGAATTTAAGTTTAATGTTTAAAATGGAAGAAATTAGATAAAAAAATTATAAAAAATGAATAAAAATGTAGAAAAATGAAAGAATAAAAAGTAAATACAAAAAATAATGAAAAAAATGTAAAAAAATGTTGACTAATATAAAAAAAAAGTATAAAATTATAGTTGTATGAAATTGTAAGATTTTTCATATTATATTTTATACAAATTTACACATAATAAAAATATGATTAAAAAAAGTGAGGGAAACGTTATGATGAAAAATTTAAGAAAAAATGCTTTATTATCTTTAATTATTGCTATAGTAACAGTAGCACTATTAACTGGAACAGTTAATGCTAATGGACTTTTACTTATAAATTCTACATCAGAAAATCAAGCAGCTGAAAATACAGCAACTACTCCAGTAGAAAATGATGTATCAACAAATTTATTAGGAGTTACAAATACTGCTACACCAACTAATGTTCAAAGAGTTAATAACATAAATGATGCATCAAAAGATATACCACAAACAGGTGAAGGTGATGTATATGTAATTACAGCTATAGGTATTGTTGCAATTGTAATTGGTGGAATAGCATATGCAAGATCTAGAAAATATGATATAAAATAAATGAAATTAAATTAAATATAAATTATATAAAAGAGCGTAATTTTCATTGCGCTTTTTTTGCACTTTAGGAAAATCGTAGGCGAAGACAAATTTAAAAAGTTAAAAATTTTATATATTCTATTTAAGTTTTGATTTTTATATGATAGAATACAATTAAATTTTAATACAAATTGACATAAATTGTTAGATTTAATGAAAGGAGAAAATTTTGTATAAAAGAATATTATTAAAGCTTAGTGGAGAAGCACTTGCAGGAGAAAAAAAAGTAGGAATTGATGAAGAAACAATAGATAAAACATGTGATGCAATTAAAAATATATATGATATGGGAGTTCAAATAGCAATCGTTGTTGGAGGAGGAAATTTTTGGAGAGGAAAAAATGGTGAAACTATAGAAAGAACCACATCAGATTATATGGGAATGTTAGCAACAACAATGAATGGCTTAGCACTTCAAGATGCTCTAAAAAAGAGAGGAATAGATGTAAAACTTCAAACAGCAATTGAAATGAAAAAAATAGCAGATCCATTTACACAAAGAGATGCTATGAAACATTTAGAAAAAGGAAGGATATTAATATTTTCTTGTGGAACAGGTAGTCCATTTTTTTCAACAGATACAGCTGCTGCATTAAGAGCAACAGAAATAGGAGCAAATGCAATATTAGTTGCAAAAACTATAGATGGAGTATATACAGCAGACCCAAAAGTAGATTCAAATGCACAAAAGTTTGACCACATAACTTATCAAGAAATATTAGAAAAAGATTTAAAAGTAATGGATTCTACAGCAATTTCACTTTGCAAAGACAATAATATGCCACTTGTAGTATTTGCTATGAGCAATCCGGAAAATATTGTAAAAGCTGTAAATGAAGAAAATATAGGTACAAAGGTTGACTAATATTTAAAAGATAGAATAAAATTTAAAATAAATAAGAAATAAAAATAAAATAGATTTACATTTAAATAAGAATAGGAGAAATTTATGAGTTTAGATTTAATGAATGAAAAAATGGAAAAAGTAATTAACAATTTAGAAGATAATTATCAAGAAGTAAGAGCAGGCAGAGCAAATCCTGCAATATTAAATAAAATTCAAGTTGAATATTATGGAGTACCAACTCCGCTTAATCAAGTTGCAAGCATATCAGTTCCTGAAGCTAGATTAATTGTTATTCAACCATGGGATAAAAGCATTTTATCACAAATAGAAAAAGCTATAGAAATAGCAGGAATAGGAATTCACCCTGTAAACGATGGTCAATTAATTAGATTAGTTTTTCCTGAACTCACAGAGGAAAGAAGAAAAGAAATAGTAAAGGATATAAAGAAATTATCAGAAGAAGCAAAAGTTGCAACTAGAAATGTAAGAAGAGACGAAATGGACGAAGCAAAAAGTAAACTAAAAAATAATGAAATCTCTGAAGACGAAGAAAGAATTTTAGAAGATAAGATTCAAAAAGCAACAGATGCAAATATTGCTAAAATAGACGAAATTTTTGCAAAAAAAGAAAGTGAAATAATGTCAGTATAAAATTAATAACATTATATTAGAATTTTATAATTTCAATAATTACACAATGCACTAAAAAATTATTTTTTGAAAAAGTTTATGGGTAACTTTTAAAAGCCTAAATATATTAAGGAACGAATTAATTTATGGAAAATTCTGAAATAAAACATATAGCTATAATAATGGATGGAAACAGAAGATGGGCAAAGCAAAATAACATAGAAACATCACTAGGACATAAAAAAGGTGCAGAAGTTTTAGAAGAAGTTGCTAAATATTGTAATAAAATAGGATTAAAATATCTAACTGTTTATGCTTTTTCTACAGAAAACTGGAAAAGAACTAAAGAAGAAGTCGGAGCTATAATGAAATTGCTAGAAATCTATCTTGATAGATTTTTAAAGACCGCAGACTTAGAAAATATAAAATTAAGAATTTTAGGAGATAAAGAGGGCGTTCCTGAAAATATTAGAAAAAAGATGTTACAAATGGAAGAAAGAACAAAAGACAACACTGGATTAAAATTTAATATAGCATTTAATTATGGAGGAAGAGCGGAAATAGTTAGAGCAACAAAAATTATTTCAAAGCTTGTTTTGGACGGAAAAATTGAAATCGATGAAATTGATGAAGATATGATTTCTGATAATTTATATACTTATGGTGAGGAAGACCCGGACTTAGTTATAAGAACATCAGGTGAGTGCAGAACAAGTAACTTTTTACCTTGGCAAACTACATATTCAGAGTTTTTATTTTTAAATAAATATTGGCCGGAATTTACCACAGATGACATTGATAAAGCAATAGAAGAATATAATAATCGTCATATAAGAAAAGGTAAATAAAAAATATTCTAATCTTTATGTAAGAAAGGGAAAATAAAAAAATTCTAATTGTTATATAAGATTGCAAAATATAAAAAGATAGAAAAGGTTTATAGGTTAACCTTAAAAAACCTAAATATATTATGCAAGGAATGAAATTTTTAATGGATAAGAAAAAGAAAGAACTGATTACTAGAGTAATAAGTGCACTTATAGGTTTTCCATTAGTCTTAATAATATTCATTTTTGCCAATAATGTAGTATTTAGCATAGCTATCTCATTATTAACTATTATTTGCTTATATGAATATTATAATGGATTTAAAATAAACAAAAAAGCTAATCCTTCATCGTGGCTCGGATATTTGGCAAGTATTATTTTACTAATTATACATATAAACGGAAAATTAAATATTGGAATGTCACTAATTTATGTAATACTTGGTTCAATACTAATTTTAGTAGTTGAAATGTTATTTTCTAATGGAAAAAAGAATATAATAGATATTATCACCACAGTTTTTGGAATATGCTATATTGCAATTATGCTATCTTTCTTTAATTTAATATACAAGATGGGCAAAATTTATTTATGGTATTCGTTAATAGCAGCTTGGATAAGCGATATATTTGCATTCCTTGTAGGAAGAAAAATTGGAAAACATAAACTTACTAAAGTCAGTCCAAATAAAACTATTGAAGGCAGTGTAGCG
Source organism: uncultured Clostridia bacterium (assembly GCA_947631315.1). Lineage (GTDB taxonomy): Bacteria > Bacillota > Clostridia > TANB77 > CAG-508 > CAG-793. The sequence goes on from CANRLA010000009.1 coordinate 24,747, forward strand.
GGAATTGTTAGTGCAATGTTAGTAGGACTTATTTATACAATCATTGTAAATAATGTAGCATCTTTAGGTATAAACTGCTTTGCAATATTAATTATAATAGGAATTTTATCTGTAATAGGTCAGATAGGAGATTTAGCAGAATCAAGCATAAAGAGATTTTGTGATATAAAAGATTTTAGCAATCTTATTCCAGGCCATGGAGGGATGCTTGATAGGTTTGATAGCGTAATATTTATAGTGCCTTTTGCATATATTTTACTTATGGCGTTTATAATATAAATTGATAAAATAAAATTGGGAGGATTCACACTCTTGATAACGGCTTTAAAGATAATAATTTTACTTGGATTTCTAGTTCTTATACATGAAATGGGTCACTATATAGCAGCAAAAATTTGCAAAATTAGAGTAAACGAATTTGCAATTGGATTTGGACCAAAAATATTTAATAAAAAAGGTAAAGAAACAGAATATGAATTAAGACTAATTCCACTAGGCGGTTTTGTGAATTTGGAAGGTGAAGATGAAGAATCGAGTAAAGAAGGTTCATTTAGTAAAGCGAGTATTCCAAAAAGAATCTTTGTTGTAGCAGCCGGAGCATTAGTAAATATTTTATTTGGAATAATAGCATATTTTTGTTTAATACTTATAAGATATTTAATAGTTATAAATGGAAATTTTTTAGAAGCAATTAATTATGCTTTTCTAGCAAGTGCAGAGCTTATTCAAAATATGTGGCTTTCAATTGTAGAGCTTTTTTCAGGAAATGTTGGACTGAATGATATGGTAGGTCCAATTGGTATATCAAATATGGTATCTAAAACATCAGGTTTAACAGAATTTATATATTTGCTTTCAATAATATCAGTATCATTAGGAATCACTAATTTACTTCCAATAATACCACTTGACGGCGGAAAAATAGTATTACTCATAATTGAAGGAATTAGAAAAAAGCCACTTAATAAAGATTTAGAAATAAAGATTCAATCTATCGCATTTTTAGTACTAATAATATTTTCAATAGTAGTAGCATTTAATGATGTGGCGAGAATTGTGTAACAAAAGAACTTAGTAAAAATGGGGGCAAATTTTGGAACAGTTAAAGGAATTAAAAGTTGTATTTGGTGATTATAATTCAGATAGTTTCGCATTAGCTAATGCAAAAATCTCTAATGTTAATTTGTACAAAAAAACAAATAAATTAGAGCTTTTTTTGCAGTCTCAAGATGTAATTCCAATTTCAGAGATAGAAAAATTTGAAAATTATGCAAAAAAGAGATTTAACTTTAATGAAGTATCATTTAAGTTATCTTATCCAAAAGAAGTAAATACTCAAGAAAATGCTTATCAATCAGTAAATGAAGTAGTAGAAAAAGATTGGAAAAATATTTTAGACTATATGTCTAAAAAAACTCCAATGATAAAAGCATTTCTTAAGAACAGCACAATAGATATAAGTGAAAATGTAATAAATATACATTTAAATTTAAAAGGAAAAGATATACTTGAAAAACAAGGTATAGATAATTATATATCAGATTTTATAAAAGATATATATATGGTAAATTATAAAGTAAAGTTTATTGAAGAAAACATAGAAAAAACAGAAAATGATTTTTTATCAGCAAAACAAAAATTGATAAAAGAATTTTCAGAAAATTCTCTTAAAGCAGTAAGTGTAGCTTCGGGTGAAGAAAAACAAGAGAATAATAAAGTTTATAAAAACATTAACTGGAATGGAAAAGAACAAAGTAACAACTGGAAAAATGATAATAACAAACAAGATAATAGCAATAATTGGCAAAATAACAATTGGAAAAACAATAATTTTAAAAAGAACGCAAATGCAGAAAATAAACAAAATGAAGTAGAACAAACTAATGAACCAAGTGATCCAAATCTAATATATGGAAGAAATTCTAATATTAAAGAACAAGTAATGAAAATAGAAGATATAGGAAT
>CANRLA010000010.1 GCA_947631315.1 uncultured Clostridia bacterium
ACGGCACGATGTGGTGGTGTGAGAGGGGATGAAAATTTTAATATGAACTATTAAAATTTTCTACTCTACTCGATTGTGTAATAGAAAACCACGTGCTATGCGCGTGGTTTAAAAATAAATATAGGGCTAGTTAAAACTACCCGTTTGAACGGGTAGTTTTTTGTCTATTAAAAAAGCAAATAAGAAATTTTAATTAAATGTATAAATTATTTAAAATTAGCAGCAAAATCCTTTATTTCCGCCGCAACCGCCACAGCAGAATACCAATAATAATAAGATTATTATTATGCAGCAGCAATCATTATCTCTTCCACATCTATCTTGCATTAAATTTTCCTCCTTCCTTAATTAATAAAGTTTTAATTATCAACTTTTTTGATAATTAGTTACCACAGCAAGGTGGGTTTGGCATACAGCCACAGTCATTATCTCTACCACCGCAGCCACAGTTACATAGTATAACTATTAGGATAATGAACCATATCCATTCACTGTTACAACCTCTCATTTGAATACCTCCTATCAAGATTTCTTAAGTAATGCAAAGCACATTATTTAAGTTGTAAATCTTTAGTATGCTATATATTATTCATAATAAAATAATTTGGTTACGATACTGTACAAAAATATTTTAGTTATGATATAATCAAAATGAATTTGAAAAGTAATAAGCGAGAAAGGAGGATATGATAGGTATTTTGCTTATCATAAGCCAACGAAATGGGAAAAATTGTTTTATTAGATGATTTAACAATAAACCAAATTGCAGCAGGTGAAGTTATTGAAAGACCTGCATCAGTAGTAAAAGAATTAGTAGAAAACTCCATAGATGCCGGTGCAAAAAATATAACAATAGATGTAAAAAATGGTGGAATTTCATATATAAGAGTAATTGATGATGGAAGCGGAATAATGCCTGATGATATGGAAATTGCTTTTGAAAGACATGCAACTAGCAAAATTAGACAAGCAAAAGATTTAGAAGTAGTAAAATCAATGGGGTTCAGAGGTGAGGCTTTAGCAAGTATTGCAGCAATAGCAAAAATAGAACTAGTATCAAAAACTGCAGATGAAGAAATGGGATATAAGGTAGTTTTTGAAGGTGGAGATTTAATAGACAAGCATGAAGAAGGAACTTCAAAAGGTACAAGTATAACAGTAACTGATTTATTTTACAATACACCAGTTAGATATAAATTTCTAAGAAAAGATTTTACAGAATTAGGGTACATAGAAGATGCAGTAACAAGGATAGCTCTAGCCAATCCAAATGTAGCAATTAAATTAATAAGCTCAGGAAAAACATCTATTCAAACAAATGGAAGTGGAAAACTAGAGGACTGTATTTATGCAATTTATGGAAAAGAAATAATGGAAAATATCTTACCAGTTGACTATACTTATGATGATATGCACATCACAGGTGCAATTGGCAAGCCAATAATTTCTCGTTCTAATAGAACAAATCAGCTATTTTTTATAAATCATAGATATGTAAAAGATAAAACATTGACAAGTGCAGCAGAGCAGGGATTTAAAGGCTTAGTTACAGTTGGAAAACATGGCTTTTTAATTCTAAATATAGATATGGATGCAAAAAAGGTTGATGTTAATGTTCACCCAACAAAATTAGAAATTAGATTCCAAGATGAATCTAATGTTTTTAAAGCAGTTTATCATGCGATAAAAGAAACTTTACTAAAAGGAGATTTAGTATCAGATACAGAAAAAGATTATTCTGATTTTACTCCTAATGACATGCTAAAAGAGATAAAAAATAAGGATAGGATAGAAGCTTGGGGACTAAATAAAAGTTTTGCCATTTCAAAATATGAAAAAGGTACTGAAATCAAAAAAGAAAAAGCAGATGAAAGTAAAGCAGAATCAGAATCTAAGGATGAAAATGTAGATAACGGTCCGAAATTTAGTGCATTTAAGGACACAATAAAAGCATTAGATGAGGAAACAAGAACAAAGTTTGTTAAAGAAATAGCAAAAGCAAGAACCGCAGAAGAAATATCTGATGGGCTAAATAAATTCACAGCATTTTTAAATAATTCAAAAGAAACAGAAAAAATAGATTATGATTCTAATAAAGAAAATAGTACAGAAATGGAGACTATTGACAATAAAGAAAACAATACAGAAATAGAGAAAAATGTTGATAAAGAAAACTTAATAGAAGAAAATTTAGAAAAAGATAGTTCAGTTAAAGAAAATAAAGATTCGAATGATAAAAAATTAATTGAAGACTTAACAGAAAAAATCGAAGTAGAAGAATTAATAAAAGAACAAGAACAACTAGAAGAAAATGAAAATAATGATACTCTAAATACAGAGAAAAACATAGATAAAGATAATATTGATGAAGAAGAAAAGACAGAGATGTCTTTTGAAGAAATGTATAAAAAGTTGTTTGGAAGAGATATAGAAGATGCGAAAAAAGAACATGAAGAAGAAATAAGAGAAGAAGAAAAGAAATATCCTATATCTCCAATAACAGACAATGAAATTTCAATTTTTGATAAAGAAGGAGAAAAATCAAAACTACCATATAAATTTATAGGTATTGCATTTAATACATATATAATATTAAGCATAAATGATGATTTATATATATTGGATCAACACGCTGCACATGAGAGAATTATGTATGAAAAAGTTAAGAAAAATTATTTTAGCGATGATAATAAAGATTCTCAAATGATGCTTTTACCTGACATAATAAATCTAAATACAAAAGAAATGGGAATATTCAAAGATAATAGAAGATTATTTGAAAAAGCAGGATTTATGGTAGAAGAATTTGGGGAAGGAACTATTAAGTTAGTAGGAGTACCTGAATTTTGTATGAATTTTGATACAAAAGAAATATTTTTAGAAACACTTGATGAAATAAATACAGTTGCAAGGACAGCAAAACAAGAATTAGAAGATAAATTTTTAGCAACAGTAGCTTGTAAAGCAGCAGTAAAAGCTAATATGGCACTTACACATGAAGAAGTTGATAGTTTAATGCAAGAACTATTAAAACTTCCAAATCCATTTAGTTGTCCACACGGAAGACCAACTGTAATTAAAATGTCTAAAACAGATATAGAAAAGAAATTTTCAAGAAGATAAAAAATAAAAATTAAGGAATAAAATTTAATTATGAATATAATAGTAATTTCAATTATGGTTTTAAATATACTTTCATTTTTTATATTATCTAATATGCTTAAAGGAATAGAAACAAAATATAGAATAGTTGTTACAGGATTATTTATACTTATAAACTATATAATAGCAAATATAATATTTAATATAGGACAAGCAGGAATGACAGGCGAATTCACGGGACCAGTTAGAAATGTATTGGTATTTAGTATATTACCAATAAATCTAATATTAATGGCATCACCACTTGCAATACAAATCAATAAGCTAAAATCAAAAGATATAGAAAAAGACAAATTTATCAAAAATATAATTATATGCTTAGTAATAGATTTAATTTTGATTATTATAGAATGTAATTATGTAAAAGGCACAATAGCAGGAATTGTAAATTTACAAAATAATAATTAAAAATAGTATTAGAAAGGTAATGTGTTATGAACAAACCACAAATTATAGTAATATGTGGTCCAACAGCATCAGGAAAGACAGCGCTTGGAATTGAACTCGCAAATAAAATAAATGGGGAAATTATTTCTTGTGATTCAATGCAAATATATAAAGAAATGAATATTGGAACGGCAAAACCTACTGAAGAAGAAAGAAAAATGGCTGTTCATCATTTAATTGATTTTGTAAACCCTAATGAAAGATATAGTGTAGCTGATTTTAAAAAAGATGCAGAAAACACTATAAAAGAAATTTTAGCAAAAAATAAAACGCCAATTTTAGTTGGTGGTACAGGATTGTATATCAATTCTTTGATTTATAATATTAATTATGATAAAGAAAAATTTGATTTAGAATATAGAGAAAAATTAGAAAATATAGATTTGACAGAATTATATAAACAAGCTATAAAAATTGACCCACAGGCTATGGAAAAAATAAGCCAAAATGATAGAAAAAGAATAACAAGGATTTTAGAGATTTATCATTCAACAGGTAAAACAAAAACGGAATTAGAACAGAATTCTAGAAAAGAACTTGAATATGACTATAAAGTTTTTGTATTAAGTATGGATAGAGAGATTTTATATGATAGAATAAATCAAAGAGTTGACTTAATGATAAAGCAAGGATTAATGGAAGAAGTAAAAGAAATTAAGGCAAGATATAATAAATTTCCAACAGCTATGCAAGGCTTAGGATATAAAGAAGTTATAGAATATTTTGACGGAAAAATTTCTAAGGAAGATATGATAAACAAGATAAAACAAGAAAGTAGAAGGTATGCCAAAAGACAGTTGACATGGTTTAGATCATATAAAGATGCTATTTGGTTAGATGGCATTAACAATACAAAAGAAGAAAATGCAAATATCATTATTAATAATTTATAACAATATTTTTATAGTTTATAATAATATTATAAATAATTTATAACGATATTTTGAATAGTTTATTATAAAATTGGAGAAAATTAGTGAAAAGTAAAAGTGCTAATAAAACTGAATTAAAACAAAGGAAAAAGCTGAAAAAATTAAGGCTTTTATTAAGCACGACAATTATTTTGATAATAATTATTTACATAGTAATTTCAATAGTTAATTTAGTTAAAAATCCAAGTAGCACGTTTATAGTAAAAAATGGAAAAATTTCAAAAGAAGAAACCGATACGGGATATATCATTAGAGAAGAAACTGTACTTCAAGGACAAAATTATAAAAACGGAATGGAGCAAATCTCTTATGAAGGTAGTAGAGTAGCAAAAGGTGAATCTATATTTAGATATTACTCAAGTGGAGAAAATAATTTAAAAGAGAAAATAAAATCATTAGATATAAAAATTCAAGAAGCAATTGAAAATAATAATGACGAATTAACTCTAGCAGATACGAAATTATTGGATAAACAAATTAGCGATAAATTAAGCAATATAAATCAGTTAAATAACATACAAACAATTCAAGAAACTAAAAAAGATATTGATAACTATGTAAAGAAAAAGGCTCAAATAGCAGGTGAATTAAGTCCAAGTGGTTCATATTTAAAAAAATTGATTGATGAAAGAAGTACTTATGAAAATGAATTAAATTCAGGCTCAGAATATATAACATCTCCAGTTAGCGGAATTGTTTCATACAGAGTAGATGGACTGGAAAATATACTTACAGCACAAGATTTCTCGAAATATAATAAGGAATTTTTATCTAATTTAAATTTAAAAACTGGACAAATTATTTCAACTAGCAATGAAACAGGAAAAATTGTAGATAACTTTATCTGTTATATAGCATGTACATCGAGAACTGTAGAAGCGAATTCAGCAGAAATAGGAGACAAAGTAAAAATAACTTTACCAAGTTCAAAAATAGTAGATGCAACAATAGAGTATATAACAAAAGAAAATGATGCAGAAGTTACTCTAATTTTGAGTTTTAATGAAGGTATAAATGAATTACTCTTATATAGGAAAATTAATTTTGACATAATTTGGTGGGACAGTACAGGATATAAAATAGCAAATTCAGCAATTATTACAGAAAATAATTTAAATTATGTAATAAGAACAAAATCAGGATATTTAGAAAAGGTTCTAGTAAAAGTAACTCAAAAAGGTGAGGATTATTCAATAGTCACAAATTATAGTACTTCTGAGATTAAAGATTTAGAAATAGATAGTAAAGCAAAAACTTCAATAATGTTATATGATGAATTAATTTTAGAACCAAATCAAGAACAAATTCAATAAATATTACAATAAAATTACAAAACAATTAAATAACAATTACATTTGAAAATTTATATTGACAATAATTTAAAAAAGTAAGATACTAGATTCAGTCGAATAACGAATGAAAAAATAATAGGAGGTTATTTTTAAATGGCAAACGTAGTAAATAAGTTGATGAATATGTTTAATATGAACACAGCAGAAGAAGATTATGATGAAGATTATGATGAGAATGAAGAATATGAAAATGATGAAGAAATAGAAGAAACAAAAGGTTTATTTGGTAGAAGAACAGGAAAAGTTGTTAATATGCAACCACAAGTAAAGATGGTTATAATGCAACCTACTGAATTTGAGCAAGCCGAAGAAATATGTGACCTATTAAAAGAGAGAAAATCAATTATTATAAATCTAGAATATGTAAATAAAGATATTGCTAGAAGAATAATTGATGTTATTAGTGGAGCAGTTCATGCTTTAGAAGGACATATGCAAAAAATATCTAATTCAATATTTGTAGTAGCTCCATATAATTATGATATTACATCTGATAGCAAAGAAGATGTAAAAGGACCTGTTTCTTGGTTAAAAGGAAATTTAAATAATTAATCTTAAGATATGTTTTGACTTAAGACTTGTTTTAAAGGGAGGATAGGATGATTACACCATTAGATATAGAAAACAAAAAATTCTCAAAGAAAACTTTAAATGGTTATGCTCCAGAAGAAGTTGATGAATTTTTAGATGACTTAACAAAAGATTATGAAATTTTATACAAACAAGTTGCTGAAAATAAACATGAAGTTGAAGATTTAAAATCAAAGCTAGAGCATTATACACAAATAGAATCAACTTTACAAAGCACATTACTTTTAGCACAATCAGCATCAGAAGAAGTTAAAAATGCAGCACAAAAACAAGCCGACCAAATTATAAAAGAATCAGAATTAAAAGCTAAAGAGGCAACAGAAGGAATAGAACAAGAGATAACTGAGAAAAAGAAAGAATTAGAAAGTATAAATAAACAATTTGATGTATATAAAGCTAAAATGGAATCTTTATTGATATCTCAATTAGAACTTTTAAAAGAGATTAAAAGTGAAGATTAAAATATATTAAATTACAATTTTGTAATAAAAATAGGAGATAAATGCAAAAAATAACATTTATCTCTTTATTTTATTTAAAAAGTATGGTAAAATGTATGTGTTACATATACATTAAAGATATATTACAATTTAATTTATTCTATTGACAATTAGCAAAATAAGGATAAAATAAGGATATGAGAGTAATAAGCGGAAAAGCAAAAGGAACAAAACTAAACTCTATAGAAAGTTTATCTACGAGACCAACATTAGATAGAGTTAAGGAATCATTATTTAATATAATTCAAGAAAAAATAAGTGATTCTGTAGTTTTAGATTTATTTGCAGGAAGTGGAGCCTTAGGAATTGAAGCACTTTCACGAGGAGCAAAAAAAGCATATTTCTGTGATAATAATTATGATGCAATAAGAATGATTGAAAAAAACATAGAAAAAACTCATTTTCAAGGACAATCAATACTAGTAAGCTCTGATTACAAAAAATGTATAAAAAGCTTAAAAGAAAAGATTGACATAGTTTTTATTGATCCACCATATAAAGATAATTTGTCAGTAGATAGTGTAAAAATTATTATAGAACAAGGCATTTTAAATAATGACGCCCTAATGATTATTGAAACAGATGAAATATGTAGAGACAAAAGAAATTTAGAAGAACTAACTAATATAAAAATTATAGACGAAAGAAAGTATGGTAGAGCTAATTTATTATTTATAAAAGAGGAGAACTAATATGGAAATCTTTACATTATTAGAATCATTAGAAGAATTAATAGAACAAAGTAAAAAAATGCCATTATCAAATAAATGTATTGTAGATCAAGAAGCTATTTTAGACTTAATTAAGGAAATGAGACTAAAACTTCCTGATGATTTAAAACAAGCTAAATGGGTTAGAGAAGAAAGAGAAAGGATACTTGCAGAGGCCAAAAAAGAAGCAGATGATGTTGTAAAAGAAGCCGAAAATAGAATTATTTCAATGATAGATGAGCACGAGATTACTAAAAAAGCATATGACCAAAAAAATCAAATTATGTCTGCTGCTAATGAAAATGCTAGACAAATTACAGGTGGTGCTAGAGAATATGCAGATGGAATCTTGCAATCACTTTCAAAATCATTAGAAGCAGTATTAAAAGAAATTGAACAAAATAGAAAAGAACTTAAATAATGTAAAATAAAAGTAAAAAATAATAATTACTTTTTTGGTAATTATTATTTTATTGTTTATAGTGATATTTAAAAGTTAATATATTACTTATACAAGCAAAGTAGTTTAGCAAGAGAATAAAAATGAGGTATAACAAAGTATGAGAATGAAATTTAAACCTTGGGCGAGAGAAGAATTAGAAACAAGTCCATTTTATATAGATAACCCACAAGAATATAAAAATAAGTGGAAAAATGTATTTGAAAAAGAACAAATATTACATATAGAATTGGGATGCGGTAAAGGAAGTTTTATAGCTAAGTTATCAAAACAAAATCAAGATATAAATTATATAGCAGTAGATTTAGTAGATGCTATGCTAGGAATGGCAAAAAGAAATGTTGAGGCTGAATATGGAATTAGAAAATCAACAGATGCAGAAAAAGTAGAAAATGAAATCGAAAAGCAAAAAATTGTAAAAAATTTAAAGCTAATAAGATATGATATATCAAGGATATCTGATGTTTTTGGAAAAGAAGATGATATAAAAAGAATTTATATAAATTTTTGTAATCCATGGCCACGAGGAAAACATCATAAAAAAAGACTAACACATATAAGACAATTAGAACAATATAAAGCATTTTTAAATGGAGAAATATTCTTTAAAACAGATGACGATAATTTATTTGAAGATTCATTAAAATACTTTAAAGACTCAGGATATTCAGTTCAAAAAATTACTTATGATTTAAGCAATGAAAATGATTTTTGGAATGGAGAAGAAAACATAGAAACTGAGCATGAAAAAATGTTTAAAAACGAAGGAATTAAAATAAAAGCTTTAATTGCAAAAGCAAAAGAATAAAATAAAAATAAAAGCTCTAATTGCAAAAGCGAAAGAATAAAATAAAAGCTCTAATTACTGAAAAAATTAAAAATATAAAAAGATAAAAAATTAAAAATAAGCGAAGATAATTAAACCTTCGCTTATATATATGCTACAAATTATACATATTATCCTTTTTTATCCAAACAGAGACGCTACCACCATTAACATAGAAAATACCATTTCCTTCATTGTCAACATATACAGTCTCCTTTATATTTCCAGTGCAATCATATAAAACAGTGTTAGCCAAATTTTTGCCAACATTCATTTGCTTGCTTCCACCATCACCATCACTTAAGATAACAGCTAGACCGGAATCCTGATGATAATAATCTCCTTCTCTAGTCCAACCAATTATATTTGGGTCATCAAAATAATCTATCTGTGTACCATAAGCCATATTTTTTCTAACGAGTAATAAAACATCTAATAATTCTTTCATTGGTGGAATGTTTTTTTCAGAAATACCATAATAATCTCCATAAAATACGCAGGGAATACCTTTTTCTCTTAGTAAAATCATGCTATAAGCAAGAGGCTTAAACCAATCTTTAATCCAAGACTCTAACGACTGACCTGGTTCTGTATCGTGATTATCAACAAAAGTAACAGCCTTAGAAGGTCTTCTATCAACTAATGTATCTTCAAATATATTGCGCATATCATAATTTCCAAAGCTTTCAGAAGCTTCTTTAAAATGAATATGGAGAGGAACATCAAATAGAGAGTCAACTTGTTCATTGTAATCAAGATAATTGAGAAGACTATCAATATTAGCGCTATAATATTCACCAACAGTAAATAAATCTTTATTAAAAGTATCTTTTAAATTAGAAAGCCATCTTTTATAAAAAGAAGAACGAATATGTTTTACTGCATCTAATCTAAAGCCATCAACATTAGTCTGCTCTAAGTACCATTTGCCCCACGAAAGCAAATCATCAACAGTATCTAAATTGTTAAAATCAACATCACAGCCCATCAAATAATCATAATTTCCAAGCTCTTTGTCAACTTCATTACTAAATTGTTTTCCATAAAATCTAAATATTCCAGTTTCTTTTGCAATATCATCATAATCTATAGATGTAAAATGAGACCAATCCAATTTAAAATCAGAATATTTATTATTTCTACCTTCAAAATTGTACTTGGTCCACGCAGAAATATTTCTTAAATCACCAATTATCTCATTCCTATTTTCAGGATTTATTTTATAAGCAAGAATATTTTGTTGTTCATCAGCACCCATTCTATGATTTAAAACTATATCTGCAAATACTTGAATACCGTCAAGTTGGAGAGTTCTTATTGCAGCAACATATTCATCTTTAGTTCCATATTTTGTCCTAACAGTACCTTTTTGATTAAATTCACCTAAATCATATAAATCATAAACGCCGTATCCAGTGTCATTGATTCCACCAGCTCCTTTATAAGCAGGGGGAAGCCATACGGAAGTAATTCCTAATTTCTTTAAGTTAGGAGAAACATTAATAATTTTCTTCCATAAATTACAATTTTTGGGTAAATACCACTCAAAGTATTGCATCATTGTTTTATTATTATTTTTCATAAGAGTTCCTTTCATTTTATTCTTTAGTAATAAAATTATTGTATAAATTTTCTTAAATTATATCACAATTATAACATATTATTATAATAAAGTAAAAATAAAAAGAAGGGGCTGTTAAAAAAGTCCTAGCAAAAAATGAGTGAAATTTTTCACTCATTTTTTGATATAAAAAAACGCCATCAACATTGAAATTGACAGCGTTTATGGTATAATCATTATATGAGTAAATCAATGAATACCAATAAGAATTATACACCTAAACAATTAAAATTGCCAATAGAAATTGAAAAAATTATTGAAATTTCTGATCCAGTATATAGTTTTTGTGAAATAGTTGATTGTATTGACCTATCAAAATATTTTGTAGTGAAAGGTTACAAAACAGGTCGTCCAAGATATAGTTATACTAAATTACTAAAAATTGTATTATTTTCATTTATGGAAAACGGCTATTTATCATTAAGAAAAATAGAAAAATCTTGTAAAACAGATATAAGATACATGTGGCTTTTAGATGATATGAAAGCTCCTTCTTTCGTTACTATTGGAAACTTCATAAAAGATAATTTAACTACTAAAATTAAAGAAATCTTTACTGATATTAACAAAGTTATCTTTGAAAAAGAAAATGTAGATTTGTCTCATACATATATTGATGGAACTAAAATTGAAGCAAATGCTAATAAATATAGTTGGGTTTGGAAAAAATCATGTATAAAAAATAGAGATAAAACATTTGAAAAAGTAACTAATTTAATTGCAGAAATTAATGAAGAAGATTTAAAGTTGTTAGGTGTAAAAATTGAAGTTCGTAATGAATATGCTATTGAATATTTAGAAGAAGTTTTGGAAAGATATAAAGATCTTTTATCAATTGATATAACCAAGTTTGTTCGTGGAAAAGGAACTAGAAAAACTTCTTATCAAAAAAGATATGAAAAATTAATAGAATATAAAGAAAAATTAAAGAATTATGCAAAACATATTGAAATATGTGGAGAAAAGCGAGGAAGTTATTCAAAGACTGATAATAGTGCTACATTTATGAGAATAAAAAAGGATTATATGGGTAATGATCAACTATTGCCTGCATATAATATGCAAGTAGCAGTATGTGATGAATATATTGCCACAGTTGATGTTAAGCAGTACGCATCAGATATGGATTGTTTTATTCCACTAATGGAAAAATTTCATTCACAATATGGAAGTTATCCAAAATATCCAGTAGCAGATGCAGGATATGGTTCATTTAACAATTATATATATTGTGAAAATAAAGGTATGGAAAAATATATGAAATTTACAATGTTTGAAAAAGAAACAAAGGATGAAAAATATAGAAATAATCCATATAAATCAACAAACTTTAGATATAATGAAAATGGAGAATTGATATGTCCAAATAATCGTAAATTTCAATTTAAGTTTGAAAAAGCAATAAAAGGTAATAACTATGGACGAACAGAAGAAATATATGAATGTGAAAGTTGTGAAGGATGCAATCATAAGCAAGAATGTTGTCCAAAAGCAAAATTAAATAGAACTATAAAAATAAATAGAGAATTAACATCAATACACCAAGAAGTAATAAAAAATCTATGTTCAATTCATGGTGCATTATTATGTATGAATAGAAGTATACAAGCGGAAGGAACATATGGAATATTAAAATGGGATAAATCATATAAAAGATTAAAAAGACGAGGGCTTGAAAGCGTAATCTTAGAATTAACAATGATTTCAAGTGGATTTAATTTGTATAAATATCATAATAAGAAAAACAAAAGAGAAAAATGTGCATAGATATTACATAAAGTATAGAAAATGCTATACCTTTATTTGTTGTACAAAAAAAATAATAAAAAGTATAAATTTTTTTATAAATTAATTTATCACTAAAGAAATTTTAAAGAAAAATGAGATTTGAAATAAATTAATTCCAAATCTCATTTTTCTTTGGGACTTTTTTTACAGTCCCTTCTCCAGGTTACATTTTCTTAATTCTGTCCAAGGATTAGAAATCTCTTAATTCTCTACTGATGAAGATATCATCACTTTGACGTTACAACCCTGATCTTTTGCCATTTCATACAAACCATTTAGTTCATCGAGTGCTAGCTCGATGATTTGCTCAAAATCGTCCCGGGGAGATGTTACCTCTTTTTCAATCTCTAGTATTACCTTCATCTGATACCTCCTTAAATTATTAAATGAAGCGTGACATATATTACTAGTCCCTATGTCAAGGGATGATAAAATTATTATAACATTTTATGTTAAATATTACAATACTTTTTTAATTTTTTTATAGAATAAAGGTTATTTTGTAAAATATGGCGGTTGCTTGTTTTTTTGTAAAAAAAGTGTTATAAAATACATTAGTAATAAGTTTATAATTTTTTTATTAAATATGACTGACAAATGAAGAGAGGAATAAGAATTTTATATGAATAAAATAGAAGAATTTTTAGATTTTTTTAAAAACATAGAAATATCTCAAGTAATAAATTTAGCAATTGCATTGTTTACAATTATAGTATTCATATTATTAAGTCCATTGATTTCTTATGGGATAATAAAACTATTTTTTAGAAAGCAAAATAAAGTGAATATAAAAAATAGCAATATATATAAAACAATAAAAACATTTTTATCACTTACAGGAGTTTATATTGCTAGTAAAATAATAGATTTACAACAATTTCAAAATGAATTTTTAGATAAATGTTTTATAGTAATAATAATTTGGTCAGTAGCAAGAATTATAGTAGCTATATTTGAAGCAAGAGAATTACTTATAGATAAATCAAATAAGAAAGAAGAAATAAAGAAAAATGCTTTTTTTACAACGGTATTTACCAATATATTAAAAATTATATTATATGTAATTGCTGTTTATTTAACATTAAAAGAATTTGGATATGATATAGCTGGATTAGCGACAGGACTTGGAATAACTGGAGCAGTTGTAGCACTTGCAGCACAGGACTTTATTAAGCAAATTATATCAGGTTTATCTATTTTTACAGATAAACCATTTAAAGTTGGAGACTGGATTGATATCGAAGAAATATCAGGAACAGTTGAAGATATAACCATAAAAAGTACAAAAGTTAAAACCATTGAAGATACAGTTATAACAGTACCAAATGACCTTATTACAAGTACAAAAGTTACTAATTGGGGAGAAATTAATAAAAGAGTATTTAGGGCAAATCTAAAATTCCCATTAGAAACAGAAGAAAGCACCATAGAAAAAATAATTAACAGAATTAAATTTATATTAAAATATAATGAAGATATAATAAGTAAATCAATTAATATTCAAGTATTAAAAATTGAAGAAGATGCAATAAATATAGACATTTATCTAGAAACAACAATAACGGATTATAGAATGTTTAGAGACTTTTGCAATAAAATTAATTTAACAATTTTAAATATATTAGAAACACAAGGAGTCAAATTAGCATATCCAGGTAGAAATATTTATATAAAAGAAAGCAATATGATTAGCGAAAAAGCCAACACACAAAAAGAAAAAAATAAAAGGAACATATTAACAAATAAAGATAATAATGAAAAACAATTATCTAAAGAAGAAAAGTCAGATCAAGAAGTAAAAAAAATTAAGCCTGCAAAAATTATAAAATAATTCACATAATAGACATAAATATATGTTAAAATGAATAACAGAGAGGTAAAAAATGGACGATATAACTATATTAATTGTTGATGATGAATCAAGAATAAGAAAATTATTAAAAGACTTCTTGGCAAAAGATGGATATAAAATTCTTGAAGCGGAAGATGGAGAAAAAGCATTAAAAATATATGAAGAGAATAATAAAAAAATAGGATTAATTTTACTAGATGTAATGATGCCAAAATTAGATGGCTGGTCTGTTTTAAGACAGATTAGGCAAGAATCTAAAGTTCCAGTAATAATGCTTACAGCAAGAGGTGAAGAACAAGATGAATTATTTGGGTTTGAACTCGGAGTTGACGAATATGTTTCAAAGCCATTTAGTCCAAAATTGCTAGTGGCTAGAATAAAAGCAATTTTAAGTAGAACACAATCAGATAAGAATGAAGTAAAGGACCATGCAGGAATTAAAATAGATGCAGATGCACGAAAAGTTACAGTTGATGGAAAACTAGTAGAATTAAGTTTAAGAGAATATGAACTTCTTAAATATTTATTAGATAATGAAAATGTAGCTCTTTCAAGAGATAAAATATTAAATAATGTATGGAATTATGACTATTATGGAGATTCAAGAACAATTGATAGTCATATAAAAAAAATAAGACATAAGTTAGGAAAAAAAGGAAAATATATAAAAACAATGAGAGGAGTAGGCTATAAATTCGAGGTAGAATAATGAAATTAGAAGAAAAAGTTAAATCAGTTAGATTTAGATTATTTGCAATACTTACTGTATCAACAATTTTGATTATTTCAATATTAGTAATAATAAATAATATTGCATTAGAATTTTTCTATACATATTCAAAAACGAGAACGGCTAAAGAGATAAGCACAGAATTAAATAGATATTATAATGGTGTTTTTCAGTATAATATAAACTCAGACTTAAGACAAGTTGAGATAAAAAATGATGTAGATATTTTGATAGAAAACACAAATGCGGAAATAGTATATTGTGCAAGTAGAGAAATGGAAAGATGCGTTATAGAAATTCAAAATAGTAAAAATGTACGAACGATATATTCTAATTCAAATACAGTAATAAAGCAAAATGAAAGCATAGATAATAATTATATAATGCTTATATCATATCAAGACAATGGATATATAACATATATAAGAATACCAGTTACTCAGATAAAAGAATCAGTTAAAATATCTAATAGAATATTAATCATAGTTGGAGTAATTATGGCAATTGTTTCAGGTATAATTGCATACATTATTTCAAAAAAATTTACAATAAGAATATTAAAATTAAATGATATTACTAAAAAAATGTCTAAACTAGACTTTAATGAAAAATTTGAAGAATCAGAACTAGACGACGAAATAGACAGATTAGGAAAAAATATAAATATAATGTCAGACAAACTAGAATCAACAATAGGTCAACTTAGAAAAAACAATAATGAACTTGAAAGAGATATTGAAGAAAAATCTAAAATAGATCAAATGAGAAAAGATTTTATATCAGATGTTTCACATGAGCTAAAAACACCAATAGCCTTAATTCAAGGATATGCAGAAGGTTTGGTAGAAAATGTAAATGATGATGAAGAATCAAGAAAATTTTATGCTGAAGTCATAATAGATGAATCTAACAAAATGGATAAAATGGTAAAAGAATTGTTAGAGTTAATGAAACTAGAACAAGAAGGAATAAAATTTGATGATGTAGAATTTGATTTAACAGAGCTAATAAAAGAACAAATTAGAAGACAAACAAAAATATTAAAAGAAAATAAAATAAAAATAGAATTTGACGATAGTAAAAAAATAAAAGTATGTGCTCAGCAAGAATATATTGAAAAGATAGTAAATAATTATTTAACAAATGCAATAAAACACTGTAAAATGAAAGATAAGGAGAAGAAAATTGTAATTAGAACAGAAAAACAAAAAAATAATAAATTGAGATTATTTATATATAATACTGGAGACAAAATTGATGAATCAATAAAGGAAAAAATATGGAATAGATTTTATAAAGAAGATACATCAAGAAATAGGGAAGACGGTGGAACAGGAATTGGTCTTGCCATAGTCAAAGCTATAATGAATAATTATAAAAATGAATATGGGGTAAAAAATTATAAAAATGGAGTTGAATTCTATTGTGATATTAATAACACTCATAACTCCAAAAAAGATTAATATAATTTAAAAGATTATATTAATCTTTTTTAAGGAGAATTTAATGCAATTTAAGTTTATTGGAAATTATATTAATGGTTATTTAAAAGTGGAAATAGAGGGATATTACATAGAAAGATTTATTAATGCTTGCATGAAAAATGATATTTTTCTTTGGGGAATTATAAGGAAGAAACAAACCTTGATACAAGCAAAAATTGGACTTCAAGACATAGACAAAGCAAAAGAATTTGCGAAGGAACATGGATGTAGAATAGAAACAAAAAGACAAAGAGGGTTACCATTTTTAATTGAAAGATATAAAAAAAGAAAAATATTTTTCATACTGCTTTTTATTGTTATAGCACTCATTTTTGGACTATCAAAGTTTATATGGAATATAGAAGTTGTAGGATGTGAAAATATAAATAGTGAAGAAATAATTAACTTAGTCAAAGAAAATGGAATTAAGATAGGAAAATACAAAGGTAGCATAGATACCGACAATATAGTTAACAAAATTAGAATTTCGAGGGATGATTTAGCATGGATTGGAATAGATATAAAAGGTACTAATGCGATTATAAGAATAGTTGAAGCAGAGTCTAAACCGGACATAGTAGATGAAAATAGCTTTACTAATATAGTAGCAACCAAAGATGCCGTAATCACCAATATATCAGCACAAAATGGCACTATTATGGTACAAAAAGGAGATTCAGTAAAAAAAGGTGATGTTTTAATTGCAGGTTATATGGAGGGAAAATATACTGATAAATATTATGTAAATAGTAATGGAGAAGCCAAAGGTTTGGTTCAATATATGCAAACTGAAAGAATAAGTAAAAAAGAGACGAAAAAAAGAGAAACAGGAAACATAAATACAAAATATGCAATAAAATTTAATAATTTTAGAATAAATTTTTATAAAAGACTTTCAAAATTTAAAAAATATGATACAATAGTTTCAAGTAAAAAGGTAGAATTATTTTCTAATTTTTATTTACCAATAGAACTTCTAAAATTTACTAATTATGAGGTAGAAGACACAGTTGTTGAACATGACTTAGAAGACGCTAAATCCTTAGGAACTAGCACTATTGAAGATAAAATGAAAAACTTAATTAATGGAGAAGTTATTGATAAAAAAATTGATGTTACAGAAAGAGAAAGCTCTTATGAAATTAAGGTTACATATTCTGTAATAGAAAATATAGGTACCAAGGAAGAAATAAAATTTTGAAAGGATGGTTTTTATGGGAGCGGAAGAAAAAAGTTTAAAAGTTTATGATACAAGAAAGACCTTTTTTGCAAAGTTAGGAAGTACCGTAAGCAAAATTTTCACACCTACTAAGGTTGGATTTAACAATTTTTTAGTAAACATAAAAAGAAATTCCATGGTAAAAAATTATAAAAATATGCTTAACTGTAAAGAAGATAAGAAAGAAATTCTAGAAAAGAAATTTGAAGACTACTACTCTTTATATTTAGAGGCTCTTGATGAACTTCTAATTGAAACAATTTACAAGAAAGTAGTAATGGATACAGCATCAGAATTTGAAAAAGACGCCCTTTCTAAATATTACAATATAATTCATCTAAAAGAAAATGATGAAATAGAATACAAATATAAAAAACAACAATACTTATTAAATATAGATTATAGCAACTTGAAAGCATCAGGTAAAGAAAAGCAATTAGAAGATTTTACTAAAGTTTATTTATATGAGATGGAACAATTATATAAAGGATTACTTAAACATTATTCAATCATACTTCCTGAACAAAAACTCCCAGCGGATAAAGAAAATGTTTATAACAAAATTTTTGATACACTTGAAGAATATGTTTTAAATATAGTTCCTTTAAAAGATATTACTGATGATGAATTAATCAAAGAATGTAGCTTATACGAAACTTATGAAGTAGGAAAACTTGACCAGGTTGACATCTTAGATAAGAGACTAATTTTGCTTAGTATAAGCAGAAAATTATTTGTTCATAGTTTGCCACTAATTATAGCAGAAAAATGCTATATCAAGCTACTTAAAGATATAAGAAGTCTAATAGTAGATACTAAAATTGCTAGAAAGAGAGAGAATGCTTATCAATTATTATTAAGAGCAATAGAGCAATATAATGAGAAATTGCTAGCAGTAAAAATATACTGGAACAATAATGATGAAAAAACTGAATATAACAAATTTGCTAATAAATATAAAGAATTAGAAAAAATCAAAGAAGAAAAAGGCGTTCATGAATATGATATCAAAAAGCAAATATTATTTATCAGAGAAGATGTGAAGGCCTTAAGTAAATATAATGATAAATATTATAGAATAATTAAATTCTACAAAGGTCGTTTAGTTAAATTAGGCGATATGAGACAAATTAAATCATTCAAAACAGGAAAATACAAAATTGTAAAAAGATTAAAAAAGGAAGAACTAAATGAAACAGCATGCTGAAATAGTATATGATGAAATAGAAGAAAACAAAGAATTTGAAAATACTATAAACAAAGTAATAAATGAATGTTTTAAAACTGAAGATATGGATAGGTTAAAGTTATACATTAGTATAACTTTAACTACACCTAATAAAATAAAAATTCTTAACAAAAATTACAGAAATATTGACAAGGAAACTGATGTATTATCATTTCCATTATTTGAAAAAAGTGAGATAGAAGAATTTATAAAAACAAACTATGATATGGAAGATTGCTTAGGCGATATAGTTATATCAATAGAAAGAGTAAAACAACAGGCCGAAGAGTATGAACATAGTTTTGAAAGAGAACTAAGCTATATGTGTGTTCATGGCTTTTATCATCTAATGGGGTATGACCATATTAAAGATGAGGACAAGAAAGTAATGCGAGCAAAGGAAGACAATGTCTTAAACAGCCTAGGAATAAATAGATAAAACTCATGTAATAAAAGGAGTAAAATTAATTAAATGAAAACTAAACAAGGAGACAGTAGACTTTATAATAAAAATTTCTTACAAGCAGTTAACAATGCAGTAGATGGTATTATTTACTGTGCAACTACACAAACTAATATAACTAAACAGCTTATATTAGGAACAATAGTTATGATATTAAGTTTGTTTTATGATTTCACAACCTCAGAATTTTTATGCTTAACATTTGCAGTATTTTTTGTGATTTTTGCAGAGATGGTTAATACAGCAATAGAAACAATAGTGGATCTTTTAGTAGATACTTACCATCCAAAAGCCAAAATTGCTAAAGATGTCGGTGCTGGTGCAGTGGTACTTGCAGCGATGAATGCAATTATTGTAGCATATTTTTTATTTTTCAGAGAAACAGAACTATCAAAAGTGGCAGATAGCTTATTAAATACATTAGCTTCTTCACCTATACATTTAGGATTTGTAGCAATTATACTTACACTAATTGCAATTTTAGCTATGAAAGGTACATTTAAGAAGAAAGAATTATCAAACGGACTAAAACAAGATAGTTTTATGCCTAGCGGACAATCTGCATTAGCTTTTGCAGCATTAACTGCAATATGGATAAATTCAAGAAATTTAGTTGTATTTTGCTTAAGTTTGATTTTATCATTGGTGGTTGCTATAAATAGATTAAATGATAATAAAACATTTGCAGAAATATTATTTGGTGGATTTATGGGAGTTTTAATTGTTGTTTTAGTATATGGACTAACGATATTTAAAATGTAATTGTAGTTGTATTTTAATATAAGTTATAATAAATCATAATTTGTACTAAGATAAATTATGATAGATTGGAGATAATATGAGCAGAAGGTCTAAAGTGAAAAAGAAAAAAGGTAGTGGATTAGTA
Organism: uncultured Clostridia bacterium; assembly: GCA_947631315.1. GTDB lineage: Bacteria > Bacillota > Clostridia > TANB77 > CAG-508 > CAG-793. The sequence continues at coordinate 20,252 of CANRLA010000010.1, forward strand.
AAACTAGTAACCTTTTTATTAATGGTTGCAATAGCAGCTTTAGCAGCCTATGCTTATAAAATCTTATTTATTAAGGAAAATGAATCTACAGAAATTGGTGATGAATCTAATGAAGAACACAATGCAATAGTTGTAGAACAAAAAAGCCCTCGAACATTTGCAGGAAATGATAGACCAATTGCTGTTATGATTGATAATAACATAGCAGCACTTCCACATGCAGGACTTAATAATGCTTATGCAGTTTATGAAATAATTGTAGAAGGTGGAGAATCTAGATTAATGGCACTTTTTAAAGGCCAAAATCTTAGTAAAATAGGACCAGTAAGAAGTTCAAGACATTACTTTTTAGATTATGCTTTAGAGCATGATGCAATATATGTACACTTTGGCTGGAGTCCACAAGCAGAATCAGATATAAAAACATTAAGTGTAAATAACTTAAATGGATTAACACAGTCAGATACTGATTTTTGGAGAGTAAATGATAAAAAATCACCTCACAATGCAGTAACGTCAACAGACAATATTTTAAAAATGGCTAAAGAAAAAGGATATAGAACAACATCCAAAGTTAGTAGTCCCTTCAATTATACTGTAAATGAAGTAAATCTAGAAGATGGACAAAATGCTGATACAATAACTATTCCTTATTCAACATCGAATACTACAAAATGGGAGTATAATGAAGATAATCAAAACTACACTCGTTATACAAAAAATAAAAAAGAAACTGACTGGGATACAGGTGAAGATGTTAGATTTAAAAATATAATAATAGAATTTATAAAAAATAGCGACTTAGAAGATGGAACAAATGCAGGAAGACAGGATATGACAACAATTGGAGCAAAAGATGGATATTATATCACAAATGGCAAAGCAATTAAGATAAAATGTACAAAGATTTCAAGAACAGGTCAAACAACTTATACAGATTTAGAGGGAAATGAAATTGATATTAATGATGGAAATACATTTGTAGAAATATGTCCAATTAATGCTAATGTTAAAATAGAAGGAAATCAAACAACAACTGAAAACAATGAAGTAAATCAATAAAAATATAGTAAACTAACAAAATGAAAAAATTAATAAAATTTCAAATTAATTTATAAAATCTTAGACATAATAATAAAAAAGGAGCAAAATGGATAAATTCAAATCAGGATTTGTTACAGTAATAGGAAGAACAAATGTCGGCAAATCAAGTATAATTAATTTATTAGTAGGCGAAAAAATATCAGCAATTACAAATAAACCACAAACAACAAGAAAAGTTATAAAAGGAATAATAAATAATAAAAATTCGCAAATAATAATAATAGACACACCAGGAATTCACAAGCCAAAATCAAAATTAGGAAATTTAATGGTAAATGAAGCAATTGGTTCAATTCCTGATGTAGATGTGGTTTTATATGTAATAGATTCTGCTGATTCAAGAATTGATGAAAAAACTTTAGAAAAAATAAGACAAGCAGGTAAGCCAACAATATTAATTATAAATAAAATAGATTTAATAGACAGTGTAAAACTTGCGAAGATAATAGATGAATATAATAAACTTTATGATTTTAAAGCAATAGTACCCGTCTCTGCAAAACAAAATAAAAATATAAAAGATATAATAGATGAAATAGAAAAGAACTTAAAAGAAGGTCCAGCATATTATGATATAGAAGAATATACAAATCAAACTTTAAGAGATTTAGTAGAAGAAACTATCAGAGAAAAAGCTTTAAAACTATTGCAAGATGAAGTTCCACATGGAATATTAGTAGAAACTACTAAATTGAAAACTAAAAAAACAAAGAGTAATGAAAAATTTTTTGATATAGAATCTATAATTTATTGTTTAAGAGAATCACACAAGGGCATAATAATAGGAAAGCAAGGCTCAATGCTTAAAAAAATAGGAACTTTTGCAAGACAAGATTTAGAAAAAATGTTAGACTGCAGAGTAAATTTAAAACTTTGGGTAAAAGTAAAAGAAGACTGGATTAATACAGAAAGTTTTGTAAACAGATTTAAAACAAAAGAATAAAGATGACTTTTTAATAGTTAAACAAAAAGCATTTTAATTAAAGACTGAAGAATAGGAGAGACTTATGTTAAAACAAATTGCATGGAATACTTTTAAAAATACAGGTAATATAAATACTTTTATGGAACTTATGGAAGTAGATAAGGCAATGAAAAATGCAAAAAATAATGAACAAATTATCAATAAGGAAGTTATAAAACAAGAAGGAAAACAAAAGGAATGGGAGTTATAAAAACGAAAGGAATTATTTTAGCTCAAAACAACATGGGTGATAATGATAAAATGGTAACTCTACTTACCCCGGACTTAGGAAAAATCGGATGTGCTGCAAAAGGTGCTAGAAGACCTAAAAGTGCACTTATGTCAGGCACGCAATTCCTATGTTTTGGGGAATTTCTTATATATAAAGGAGTAAATAGCTATTCAATTAATTCATGTGAACCAATCGAAATATTTTATAATATAAGATTAGATGTTGATAAGCTAAAATGTGCAGCAGAAATTGCAAAAATAGTAAATGATGTAACAGATGAAAACCAAAATACATATAAAATATTACAACTCACATTAAATACAATATATATGATATCAGAATCTGATAAAGACTTAAATTTAATTCTATCAATTTTTAAACTAAGGCTGCTAAGCATAATTGGATTTAGACCAATTATTGAAAAATGTGCTAGTTGTAATGAAAAAGAAAAATTAAATTATTTTAGTCTAAGAGATAATGGACTAAAATGTACACCATGTGCAAAATCTGATAAAAGCGCAATAAAATTATCAGATACTACAGTAAAAGCAATAAAATATATTATATGGGCTGAGCCAAAAAAGATATTTTCGTTTGATATGTCTGAAGAAAACAAAATGGAGCTAAAACTTCTTACAAAAACATACTTAAATAAATGCTTAGAAAAGGAATATGAGTAATATACAAATTTTTATAGGAAAGAAATAAATATGAAACCAAAAAAGAAAAAAATGTCAAACTCAAAGAAAACAGTAAATTCTGAAAAGAATTCAAATACTAAAATAATAGTAACTATAGAATTGATTGTAATTTTTATAATAATAATTGCTTTGATTATAGGAATAAAAGAATATAATTTAAGCAAAGCTAAAATCAATAAGAAATTTGCAGAAGAAAGTATAAAAGAGGCATCAGAAGAAATAACGGAAAAAACAGAAATTGAGTTAGAATCAGAGTTTGAGTTAAATAATAACTTATATGTTGTAGATATTACTGAAACAGAAGAAAACAATACGAAAAATGAAACAAAAAATAATGAACAAAATAAGAATATAGTAAGTAATGCAAAATATTATATAAAAGTAAATTATGGAGCGCAAGTTGTAACAATATATTCAAAAGATTTAGAAGGTAATTATACAGTTCCAGTAAAGTCAATGATTTGTTCTACAGGACCTGCTACACCAAAAGCAGGGGTATATGCTATACCGGGAAGATGGTCATGGGGACTTATGCAAGGAAATGTTTATGGTCATTATGTTACAAAAATAACAGGAAACATTTTATTTCACTCAGTACCATATACACAGCAAAATCCTTCTACATTAGAATACTGGGAATATGATAAATTAGGAACTCCAGCATCTTTAGGTTGTGTAAGGCTAAAAGTAGAAGATGCTAAATGGATTTATAATAATTGTGAAAACGGTACAAATGTAGAGTTTTATTCAAATGAAGATGCAGGACCGTTGGGTAAACCAACAGCAAAAAAGATAAGCGATTATCCTGATTATTTAAGAAACTGGGATCCAACAGATTCAAACCCATCTAATCCGTGGCATAGTTATAAGGAAAGTGACCAACAAATAGAAAATAATAATAAAACAAATATACAAGAAAAGAATGAAACAACAAATATACAAATAAATGTTACAAAAAATGAAACACAAAATAAAGAACAAAATGTTGTAAAAACCAAAGTTGAAAATCAAGAGCAAAATAAAACTCACAATGAAATAGAAGTACAAAAACAAAATAAAGTAGAAAATAAAATGAAAAACATGTTGCATTAACAATAAAAAAGTGTTAAAATAACAAATATAAATATTAAAAGACAATATATAAGACAAGGTAAATAAATAGGCCTTTTTAGAGAACTAGTGGTGGTGAGATGCTAGTAAGAAACCATTTATTTATTATCACTTATATGAGTTGCTTAGGTGAAATAAAAGTAAGCTAAGACGTTAATTTGCGTTAATAATAAATGAGATTGATATTTTATCAATGAATTTAGGTGGTACCACGGCTTTCGTCCTATAAAGTTAATTTATGGATGAAGGCCTTTTAGTTTTAGATTTATATAAATTAAAAGTATAAACTTTAGATTAAAAAAATATATAAATTAATCTACAACTAATATGTAAGTTTCATCTAATTATTATAAAAAATCAATCTTTAGAAAGGGAGATAAAATGAGCGAAGAAAAAAAAGATTATAGTCAAACATTAAATTTACCAAAGACAGATTTTCCAATGAGGGGAAATCTTCCGGAAAAAGAGCCTACAATACTTGACTCAGTTTTTGAAAATGGTTTATATGAAAAAATATTAAAAAAGAATGAAGGTCACAAACATTTTGTATTACATGATGGACCTCCTTATGCAAATGGAGAAATTCATGCAGGACACGCTTTAAATAAAATATTAAAAGATACAATAGTAAGATATAAATCAATGCAAGGATATTATGCACCTTATGTACCAGGATATGATACACATGGAATGCCAACAGAAAAGAAAGCTATTGAAAAATTAGGACTAGATAGGAATAAAATTCCAGTAACAGAGTTTAGAAATACTTGCCAAGAATTTACAAAAAAATATAAAGATGTTCAAACAGATGGATTTAAAAGATTAGGAGTTCTTGGTGATTGGGATAATCCATATATAACATTCGATCCAAAGATGGAAGCAAGACAAATTGGCGTTTTTGGAGATATGTATAAAAAGGGATATATCTATAAAGGACTTAAACCTGTATATTGGTGCACAGACTGTGAAACAGCATTGGCAGAAGCAGAAATAGAATATAAAGATGTAACAGGTGAATCAATATATGTAAAATTCCCAGTAGAAGATTCAAAAGGATTATTTGATAAACAAAATACATTCTTTGTAATTTGGACAACTACTCCTTGGACACTTCCTGGAAACTCAGGAATTACTATAGGACCTGATTTTGAATATAGCATAGTAGACACTGGAAAAGAAAAATTAATATTAGCAACAGAACTTGTAGAAAAGGTATTAAAACTTATTGAAGTAGAAGACTACAAGGAAGTAAATAAATTTAAAGGTTCAGAATTAGAAGGAATCCTATGTAAGCACCCATTTTTAGATAGAACATCTAAAGTTGTACTTGGAAGCGAAACAACAGTAAACGTTGATTTAGAAGAAGGAACTGGAGCAGTTCATACAGCACCTGCTTATGGTAAAGAAGACTATTTACAAGGTCAAAAAGATAATCTTCCAATGTATGCTTATATTGATGATAAAGG
>CANRLA010000011.1 GCA_947631315.1 uncultured Clostridia bacterium
AGTACATGGGACATAATAGTAGAAAAAAGTACTAATAAAACATATGGAACAGGATGGTATTATATAGAGAAAGGGCAGGAAATAGAAGGATTAGGAACAGCTAAAAATGCTTTTGTAATAAATTATGAAACGGGAGAAATAATAGGATTAGAAGAAGATAGTTATAATAATTTTAATTATAAATCAACAATAGCAGTGACGGATGGAATACTATTTAATTTAGATTCAGCAAATGTAGGCTTGGATAAGGAATCTTGGGGAGATAATGCGACACTTTATTATTATAATGCTGACACATACAACACGGAAGAGTTAAGAGAGGCAGGATTTAAAGAACAAAAAGGAAAAACAGTGGATAGTGCAGATCCTGGATATGATAGACAAAATTCTGAGAAAATAGAAGACTATTTAGATAATGATACAGGAGCATTTAAATTTAATGGAAATAATTATATAGAGTTAAAGAAAGAAGATGGATTCGATTTTAAAGATGGTTTCACCTATGAATATTATGGAAACATTGATAATTACAGATTTACTTTTAAAAGTGAGAATAAGGGTGAAGAAGACTACGCTTATTGTGGATTGTTTTGCTTGTGGGATGGCAGGTTGGACTACACCCCAGATATACGTGTTGGTATTCACTATTTTGATGATAGAATATTTTATAATTTGTTTCACCCATCATGGTTGAAGGATGAGGTTGGTGAAGAGATAAGAGAGCCTGAAAAATATGGTTCATGGAGTGATAACGAGAATTGGCCATGGAATCAATCATGTTTAATTGATTCAGGTAAAATGAAAGGGGATGTATTTTTAACCGTGACGTTTTCTCCAGGTGATGATATTTCGGGAACACCAACACAGACTGTGTATTTGAATGGAGAAGAATTGAAAAGTGGTTCTTTAGGGAGGGAATATTATGATCAATTTGTTCAGACGGCGAAAAAACTTAAATATTTTAATATAGGGAGATCTCCTATGAATAGTACAGGTCAGTGGTCATATGAAATTGGAAAATGTTATTCTTTAAGATTATATAATAAAGCATTAGAAAAAAATGCTGTAAAAGAAAATTATGATGTAACAACAGACTTTCATAAATATATAATAGATAGTAAAAATGAATAATAACTTTCAAGAATTATGCTTAAATATTAGTTTTATAAAAAAAACTTAGTTTAAAATGAGTAGAGTGTAGATATCATTATTCCCTCTACTCATATTAAGCTTATTTCAAATTTAAAATCTTATAAGCACTACAAAGCTCGCAACCTTGGCAATAATTTATTTTATCTCCAAAGATTAGCTCAATAGTTTTTATAAAATTATCTTTAGGACTTACTAAATGCAAATTTATTTTGCATGGAATAAGTCCAACTAAAGTATTTAATACATAATCATTATTACTAAAACTTATATCTGAGAGATATTTTGAATCAAAAAAATCTAAATCAATAAGGTTTCCATCTTCAGATAAAAGAATTGCCTCATTATTAACATATATCAAATTTACTTGTTTACTATCAGGTACTTTTGATTCAACATAACCCTTCAATAAGTTAACAAATTCAATATATTCTTTATCTAATATAAATTGGTTAACTGCTTCTTGCAATAAAGCTCTTAAATATTCAATATATTCCTTTAATCTAAAATTAATAAAACCTTCCAAAATAATAGATTTATTACATTTTAAAAAGCTTTTTAAAGGACTATATATTAATGTAAATCTTTGTTCCTTTTCAAATTCTGATATTTTATTTATTAAAATTCTATATTCATCAAATATTATTTTTTTATCATTTTTTTCAAAATAAAAATAATCAAAACTTATTAGTTTTTGTACTAGAGTTTCTTCATAAAACTTAATAATAGCTTTTGATATTATTTTTGTTATAAAATCAAAAAAAGCCTCTGCATCTTCACTAGTATAATGAATAATTAAATTATCATACAATTTAAATGAATGTTTTGAATATTTTATATTATCAAGATTTGATTTATCAATTTCATTAATTAAATAATCCTGCAAAAGTAAGTTATTTTCTTTTAAGCATATTGAGATCATAAATCCTCCATATCGTCATTAGTATTTACTTGTTATAGATATATTATTCATTAAAAAAATTTCTGCTATTGATTTTGTAAATTAAATACGTTATAATTTATTCGTAAAAAAATGTTTAAAAGTAAAGAAAATTTAATAAAAATAGATAATTAACATAAAGAAAAATATAACATTGGAGGAAGTTTAAATGCCTAGAACCAAGGGAGCTAAATCACAAAAAGAGCAGAAAAGGAAAGAAAAAGAATTGCAAAGAAAATTAAACGTTACAGTTATGGTAATAATAGTTGTAAGTATATTGCTTGCAATTTTGATATATACAAAATCAGGATATTTAGGAAAAACATTAAGTCCAGCTCTTGGAGGAGTTTTTGGATACATTAAATACTTAATTCCAGTGGGGCTTTTATGCATGGCTCTTTATATAGCACACGAAAAAGACACAAAATATTATTCAAAAAAATTAGTAATGTTTTTAATAATATTAGTTTTAATAGATGTGGTACTTACTTGTTATCAAGTATCAAGTGGAAATATTGATGTAAGTGGTTCTTTAGAAAGTGCATTGTCTAGAGCTTATGATTTAGGAACAAGAGATATAGGCGGAGGAGTAATTGGTACACTATTAGCTTATCCACTTATTAAATTTATAGGAACACCAGCAGCTATAATTGCATCTATAGGAGTTTCATTAATTTTAATAGTATTTATATTTAGTTTGCATCCTGCAGATACAATTTCAAAATGCATGGACAAGATGCTTAATAAGAGAAATAAGGAAAACGAGGATATAGATAAAGATAAAAATGTAATAGTTGAAGATAATAAAAAAATATCATGGCTAGGAAGGAAAAATAAAGAAAAAGAGAGCGAAAATGAACCTTTAGAAGAACAAATTACAATTAATTTAAAAGAACCAAAAAAGTACGACCATTCACAAGATGCTTTAGATGTGCCTAATTTTAAATCAGGCAAGAAAACTGTAGAAAATGTTAAAAGTCAAGATTTAAGTCAAAAGGGAAATCAAACTCAAAGAGAAAGTGGACAAGAACTATTTGCTAAACAAGAAATAGAAAAAGAAGAAAAAACAAAAGAAGTTTTACAACTTGAACATACTTTAAGATTAGAAGATGAAAAGTATGAATTTCCTCCATTAGAATTATTGGCAAATGGGAATGGTAATGATGAATCCGGAAGTCGAAAACAACTTTTAGCAACTGCTGAAAAGTTAAGAAGAACTTTATATAGCTTTGGGGTTTCAGCCAAAGTTGAAAATGTTTCAGTAGGACCAGCAATTACAAGATATGAACTTGCTCCAGCTGAGGGAGTTAGAGTTAGCAAAATAGCAAATTTATCAGATGATATTGCTTTAAGTCTAGAAGCAGAAACAATCAGAATAGAAGCACCAATTCCTGGAAAACATACAGTAGGAATTGAAGTACCTAATAAATCAAAAGAAGTTGTTGCATTAAGAGATATAATTGAATGTGATAAATTTTCTAATTCAAAATCAAAAGTAGCTTTTGCATTAGGTAAAGATGTTGGAGGAGAGGCAGTAGTTACTGATATTGCTAAAATGCCTCACTTACTAATTGCAGGTAGTACTGGTTCAGGTAAATCTGTTTGTATAAATACATTAATTACTAGCATCATTTATAAAGCCAAACCAAGTGAAGTAAAATTACTTATGGTTGATCCAAAAGTTGTTGAGCTTTCTGTATATAATGGAATACCACACTTACTTATTCCAGTTGTAACCGACCCTAAAAAAGCTGCAGGAGCTTTAGCTTGGGCAGTACAAGAAATGGTAAATAGATATAGCTTATTTGCTCGGAAAAAATGTTAGAAATGTACAAGGATATAACGAAATAGCTGAAAAGGAAGGCGAACCAAAGCTTCCGCAAATAGTAATAATTATAGATGAGCTTGCTGACCTTATGATGGTAGCAGCTAAAGAAGTAGAAGATGCAATTTGTAGATTGGCACAAATGGCGAGAGCTGCTGGAATGCACCTAGTAATAGCAACACAAAGACCTTCTGTAGATGTTATAACAGGTATAATTAAAGCAAATATACCATCAAGAATAGCCTTTGCAGTTTCATCACAAGTTGATTCAAGAACAATACTAGATAGTGCTGGAGCTGAAAAACTTTTAGGAAAAGGCGATATGCTATTTTATCCAACAGGAGCTACAAAGCCAACAAGAATTCAAGGAGCATTTATTTCAGACAAAGAAGTTGAAAACATAGTTAAATTCATACAAAAGGACGGCGAAAGTCAGTATGATGAAAGAATTATTGAATCAATAGAAAGAGCCGATGAGCCGGAAAAAGTAGCTAATAAAGAGGATAATGATGATGGAGTAGATGAATTATTAGATGAAGCAATTGAAACGTGTGTAGAAACAGGTCAAGCATCAACATCATTTATTCAAAGAAGATTTAAAGTAGGATATGCAAGAGCAGGAAGAATAATAGATCAAATGGAAGAAAGAGGAATAATTTCAGGCTATCAAGGAAGTAAACCAAGAGAAGTGCTAATGTCTAAAGAAAGATGGCAAGAATTAAAAATGGGAAGTACAAATACAGTATCTCAAGAAGAAGGTATATCTGAGCATGAAAGTGTAGAAAATAATGTAGAAGGGGAGTAGTTAAATTTGAGAAGCAAGATTTTAGTAAAAGATTATAAAGAAGAATTAGCTAATATTGCAGAACAAAAAAAGTTTTCTGTAAACACAGGAAACTTACTACTTAGTATGTTTTACAAGACAGAAGATAGCTTTGATAATTATGAAAAGGTAAAGAGAGAAGTTCCGACTAGAGATGAATTTTTAGGAGAAATTGTTGAAAATGTTAAGAAATACTGCAATGATATAAAAATTGCAGAACCTAATACGGATTTAGCAAAAACATTGACAAAAAACAAATGCAATATAATACCTGATAACAACAAAATGACTAGAACTATAATAACATTTCCAAATGAAAAAAATCTATTGTACGGTATTTCTAAAGCAAGTATTCCAAATATAGATGAAACACTTTCTACAACAGAAAAAGCAATTTTAACAGCAATTTCAATTGGTAAATGTATTTCAATATCAGAAGTAATTAGAGACTTTAATGGTTGGTCTTGGTCAATACTTCCTAAAGAAATTGAAAGTACAGAATGTAATATTATTTATGAACTTTTGGTGTATTTATACGGATATAAATTTATAAATAATATTGATAGTAGTAGCTTAAAGACATTAAAAAATAATATGCCAAAAGAACTTTGGAATGAACTTGAAAAAGTTGCAACACAATTTTATTTATCTTATGACAAAGCAGAAAATGAAAGAGTATTAAAAATGCTTTCAGAATATAAAACAAAATTAAATAAGATGAAAAATCAGAAGGAATTTGTAGAAGAAATAACAGAAGAAAAAAAGGAAAATCTTATAGAGATTAGAAAAATAGATAGTATTTTAAGTAATGCAGGGGAGCTAAAAAAACAATACTTAGCATATAATAGTAAACTGCCAAATGAGGAAAAGATATTTAGCGTAAGTAATTATGCTGAACTTCTTGAAAAAAGAAGAAAAGAAATCATGGAACAAATGAATGTCTATAATAGGATGCAAAACCCTAATGAGTTCTTAAAATACAGAGATGAAATAAGATTAAAGGTTAAATTCTATGAAACAAAAACTGATATAACAAAATTTCAAAATGAATTCCTAAAATGTTTTGAAAAAAAGATAGAAGCAACAAATGATAAAAAAGGAATAACTGATTTGGTATATGAATTAAGATACTTAAAATTTATACCAAATTGTCAAATGAAGTTAACAAATCTGCAAAGAAAAATAATTCCAAAAGCAATAAATGCAAGAGTTTTAAATCCTATATCTAATAATGATGATTTAGATTATAGAATTTTGAAAGGAATATTCGAAACACAAGTTGTATCTTTAGAAGAATTATATATAAAATTAGGTGCATCAAATAATGGATTAAGTGTAATAATATATGATGGAGACAATATTGAACAAAAATATGAAGTGCAACTTCCGGAGGGAAGTAGTGTTCAAATACGAAAAGCAAAAAAATCGAAAATTTTTGAGTAAACATTGAATTTCAATTAAGAAATATAGTAATTAAAATATTATTAATTCGGAAGTGGTGCGTAGCTAAGATGTTATCGAAATCTTTGATTTCGTTATAACAGCTATATGTGAAACGACCAACCGAAGCGTTAGCGAGGGCGAATGAAGCAATTTTCTTATATTTTTTCAATCAGAAAATTGCGACAACAAACCACGGAGAATAATAATATTTTAATTAAAATAAATTAAATGAAAGGAGAAATGTTAGCAATTTGCTAACATAAATAAACAAATGAAAATAACTTTTCTAGGAGCTACAAAAGCTGTTACAGGTTCAAATTTTCTTGTTGAAGGTGCAGGAAAAAGATTTTTAGTTGACTGCGGACTTCACCAAGGAAGAATGCAAGAAGAAATTTTAAATGATAAACCGTTTGCTTATGATGTAAATTCAATTGATTTCATGCTTCTTACACATGCACATATTGACCACTCAGGAAGGATACCTAAACTTTATAAAGATGGATACAGAAATCCAGTATATGCTACAAAGGCTACAGTTGACCTTTGTGAAATAATGTTACCTGATAGTGGACATATACAAGAAACAGAAAATGAAATAAAAAATAAAAAGCGTAAAAGAGCAGGACAAAAAGTTTTGTTAGAGCCATTATATACTGCAAAAGATGCAATCGACTGTTTGGAAATATTTAAAAGAGTAAATTATGATGAAATAGTAGATGTAGCACCAAATATACAAGTCAGATTTAATGATGCTGGACACATGCTTGGATCAAGCATTATAGAGATATGGATTACCGAAAATGGAAAACAGGAAAAAATAGTATTTTCAGGAGATTTAGGAAATAATGATATACCTTTATTAGCTAGTCCAACAATGATAGACAGTGCAGATTATCTAATAATGGAATCAACTTATGGAAGTAGATTACATTTAAGAAATGATGACAAAGCAGAATTATTTTTAAATGTTGTATCTGAAACTATAGATAATGGAGGAACTGTTGTAATTCCTTCATTTGCAGTAGGTAGAACACAAGAAATTTTATATGAATTAAACAAGATAAAGGACCAACATAAAGATGATGAAGCATTTCAAAAGAAATATCAAACTTTAATGAACATACCAGTTTATGTAGATAGTCCTCTTGCAGTATCAGCAACAGAAGTTTTTAGAAAAAATATGGATCTTTTTGATGATGAAATAAAAGAATTTATATCAAGAGGTGATAATCCACTAGAATTTCCAGGTTTACATTTCACAAAATCAGTAGATGAATCTAAAGCTTTAAATGAATCTAACGAACCATGTATTATAATATCTGCAAGTGGAATGTGTGATGTAGGAAGAATTAAACATCATTTAAAACATAATATTTGGAATCCACTCAGTACAATTTTATTTGTAGGATATCAAGCTCCAGGAACGCTAGGAAGAAGAATAGTTGATGGAGAGAAAAAAGTAAAGGTTTTAGGAGAAGAATTTGCAGTTAAGGCAAGAATTGAATATATAGAAGGATTTTCAGGACATGCTGATCAAACAGGACTTTTATCATTTGTTTGTTCATTTAGAGAAAGAATTCCAAAACATATTTTCTTAGTCCATGGTGAAGAAGATTCACAAGAAGTATTAAAACAGAAAATCATAGAAGAAACTGGAATTGGAGTTAGTATTCCTGATTATGGTGAAGAATATGTATTAGATGATAAATTGGAAATGACTCAAAAATATACAAATCCTGCTAAGAGAGAAATAGATAGAATAGAATTAATAAACAAGATGCAATTGCTAGAAAACGAATTAGAAGATATGAAACAAGCATTAAAAGAAAATATAAGAATGCAATCAAGCTCAGATGATGATTTAGCAAAATTAAATAACAGAGTAGTAGATTTAAGAAAACAAATAATAGATATTATGAATAGAGAGGAAAACTAATGAAAAAGAAATATTATAATGATGCATTTATAGGCAATAAAAATGTAACAGCTAGTTTTAGTAAATATGGAGAGCTTTTAAGACTTTATTATCCACTTCCAGATTATAGACAATATTCAAGTTTCTTTCATATTGGAATTAAAGTAAATGATTCAAATATCATTTATTTACATAGTGATATTAATAATAGATATAAACAATACTATAATGATAAATCAAATGTACTAAATACAGAAATTGAAAATACATATTTTAATTTAAAAATAAAACAAACAGATTGTGTTATGATTAACCAAGATGTAGTTCTTAAAAAATATGAAATAAAAAACGAAAATTCTATTGATTTAGATATTAAATTTTTAGTACATTCAGGGGTAATTTCTTCTTATAACAATATGGCAGGAGGAATGATTGAAAATGATGCTTTAATCCAATATAGCCATAATTTTACTTGTGCAATATTTTCTAAAGAAAAACTATATAGTCATCAACTAAATAATGTAGAAAGAAATATAAATTCAGGTGAAATTTATGATAAAGACTATATAGGAATGTCAGAAGATTCTGCTATAAGCTATGATTTAGGAGTAATAAAACCTGGAGAAAAAAGAGAATTTACACTTATTGTGTTTTTCAAATATGATGAAGGAAACCTTTCAGAAGTAATTGAAAAAATTGATAAATTAAGAAAGCTAGATGCTGATAAAGAAATTGAAAAAATAGATAAGTATTGGAATAAATTCTTAGAAGAGCATAATACTTTAAAATTAAAAAAAGATGGAACAGATTTTGGAAATAAGTTAGTAGACATATACAATAGAACAATATTATTCATGCCATTATTAACAAATGAAAAAACTGGAGCAATTACAGCGTCATTAGAAGTTGATGAAGAAAGAGATAAATGTGGTAAATATGCATATTGTTGGCCAAGAGATGCAATTATGATTTTAAATAATTTGGATCACTTAGGATTTTCTGATATAACGGAAAAATTTTATAATGTTTTCCTAAAAAATACTCAATGCAAAAATGGAATGTGGGAACAGAGATTTTTTTCAGATGGAAGGCTAGCTCCATGTTGGGGATATCAAGTAGATGAAACAGCTATAGTTGTATGGGAAGCTTATGAACATTATAAGTTTATGGAAAAAAGCACTGGAAAGAAAAATAAGAAATTCTTAAAAGATAATCTAAAAATGCTAGAACTTGCTACAAGATTTTTAGAAAAATATATAGACTTTATACTTGGAAAAGAAGAAAAAGAAGATTTAGTAAGAATTGAATTAGAAAAGAAATACAACTATAAAGAAAGAGATGAAATATATAAACATCTAAGTTATGATTTATGGGAACAAAATGAAGGAATTCATTTATATTCACTATCTAGCATATTTGGAGCATTTTCAGCAATGATAAAAATATATGATGAACTTGCAGATTATTTTACAAATAATAGATTAAAACAAGATGACATCATATTAAATAAAGCAAGATATGAAAGTTACTTAAGAGAAATTAAAGGGTACATATTGGAAAACTTGGTAGATAAAGAAAGACAAGTTTTACTAAGAAATAAAACAGATAGATTAACTGATATAAGTATGTTAGGAGCAGTTATTCCTTTTGGATTATTTAAACCTGAAGAAAAAATAGTAAAAAATACAGTTGAACAAATAAACATGACAATAAGGACTTACTTAGGTGGTTACTTAAGGTTCCAAGATGATTCATATATTGGAGGAAAAAATCCTTGGATAATTGCTACTGCTTGGATGGGAATGTATTACAAAAAAATTGGAGATACAGCTAAAGCAAATGAATGCTTAAGATTTATTGTAAATAGTGCGACTCCACTAGGACTACTTCCAGAGCAAGCAAATAGTGATTTAAATCAAACATGGGTAATTGGATTAGGCTGGTCACATGCAATGTTCATTGGGTTATTATTGGATTAAAATTAAATATATAAGAAAAGCAAAAAACATAAGATATAGAATAAGTTAAGAAAAACACAAGAGAACATTAGAAAATATTAAAACATTTGGTAGAAGGAAGGAAGACAGCAAATGGCAAAAACAAAAACTATATTTGTATGTAGTAGTTGTGGATATGAATCTCCAAAATGGCTTGGAAAATGTCCTGCATGCAATGAATGGAATACATTTTATGAAGAAAAGATGCAACTAACAACATCATCAGGAACAAATGTAAAATTAAAAGAAACTGCAAAACCACTAGCATTAAATCAAGTTGAAGGAAAAGAAGCGGTAAGAACTAAAACTGGAGTAGGAGAATTAGATAGAGTTTTAGGAGGAGGCTTAGTTAAAGGATCGTTAGTACTTCTTGGAGGAGAACCACGGTATTGGAAAATCAACGTTGATACTTCAAATTTGTGACAAAATAGCTGATGATGGAAAAGTATTATATGTTTCAGGCGAAGAGTCAGCCGAACAAGTAAAATTGAGAGCTGACAGATTAAATATAAAAAATGACAATATAATGTTTTTAGGAGAAACAGATATAGACGCAATTGAAGCGGAAATAATATCTATGAATCCAAAATTAGTTGTAATAGATTCCATTCAAACAATGTTTTCAAGTGAGATAACATCTGCTGCAGGAACTGTTAGTCAAGTAAGAGAGATAACATCAAGAATAATGAAATGTTGTAAACAAAATAGAATTACCACAATTATTATAGGACATGTTACAAAAGACGGAAATATAGCAGGACCAAGAGTTTTAGAACACATGGTAGATACAGTTTTGTATTTAGAAGGAGAAAGATATTTTGCATATAGAATACTAAGAGGAGTAAAGAATAGATTTGGTTCAACAAATGAAGTTGGAATGTTTGAGATGCAAAATGAAGGAATGTGTGAAGTTACTAACCCTTCTAAAGTTTTGATTTCAGAAGAACAAGAAAGAGTACCAGGTTCAGCAATAGTTTGTAGTTTAGAAGGTACAAGGCCACTTTTAGTAGAATTACAAGCATTAACTACTCAAAGTTTTTATGGAATACCTAAAAGGACAGGCAATGGAATTGATTTTAATAAAATAGCACTTCTTGTTGCTGTTTTGGAAAAAAGAGCTGGACTAAGTCTAGGAAATCAAGACATATACTTAAATGTAGTAAGTGGAATGAAAATAACGGAACCCTCAGTAGACTTAGGAATTGCATTAGTTATAGCGTCAAGCTATAAAAATACATATATTCCTAAAGATATGGCAATAATAGGAGAAGTAGGTCTAACAGGAGAAATAAGGTCAGTAAATATGATAGATAAAAGACTAAAAGAGGCAGAAAGACTAGGAATAAAAAAATGCATAATACCAGAAAATAACAAAAAGATATTGAAAAATACTTACAAATTAGATATAATAGGTGTTAGAAATATTAATGAAGCCCTAAAAGCAGTAGGGATATAAATTAGGAGATTGCAATGGAACTTGTTGATATCTTGAGAATGATAGCACCTGGAACTCAAATAAGAGAAGGTTTGGATAGTATTTTAAAAGCGAAAACTGGAGCTTTAATAGTAATTGGTGACGGTGAAAAAGTGATGAATATAGTTGATGGAGGTTTTAATATTAATGTAGATTACACTCCAGCAAGACTATATGAATTAGCCAAAATGGACGGAGCAATTATACTAAGCCAAGATTTAAAGAAAATTTTATTTGCAAATGCACAGCTTATGCCCGATAGTTCTATTCCAACTATGGAAACTGGAACTAGACATAGAACAGCAGAAAGAGTATCAAAGAAAACAGGAAATGTTGTAATAAGTATTTCTCAAAGAAGAGAGATTATAACAATTTATCATACAGGTGGAAAATACGTATTAGAAGATACATCAAAAGTAGCATCTAAGGCTAATCAAGCACTTCAAACAGTTGAAAAATATAGAAAAGTTTTTGATAATAAAATATCTAGTTTAAACGAATATGAATTTAATGACATGACAACACTTTTGGTAGTAATAGAAACAATTCAAAGAGTAGAAATGCTTATGAGGATAGCTGATGAAGTAAAAAAGTCAATTTACGAGCTAGGAACAGAAGGAAGACTTATTTCAATGCAATTAAATGAATTAATTGATGGTGTTGATAGAGAAGAAATTTTAATATTAAAAGATTATAGTAACAAAAATAATGTTTTTGAGTCTTATGAAAAAATTAGAAAGTTAAGCTATGAGGACTTACTTAAAATGCAATTAATAGCGCAAGCATTAGGAATAAAAGAATCTGACAATTATGATGAAATAGCGGTTTATGCAAAAGGATATAGAGTTTTAAATAGAATTCCGAGAATGCCAAATAATATAGTCGAAAATATTGTAAAGAAATTTAAATCATTAAAAAATTTACTTTCGTCTGATATAAATGAACTAGATAAAGTAGAAGGAATTGGAGAAGTAAGGTCAAGAGCAATAGTTCAAGCATTAAAAAGAATGCGGTGAGCAATTTATGTTTGACAATATGCTAATTTAGTAGTATAAATATAAGAGGTCATAGGCTAATCCTTTAAAAGCCTAAATACATAATTAAGGAATAAAGAAGATGAAAAAAAA
Organism: uncultured Clostridia bacterium; assembly: GCA_947631315.1. GTDB lineage: Bacteria > Bacillota > Clostridia > TANB77 > CAG-508 > CAG-793. The sequence goes on from CANRLA010000011.1 coordinate 12,694, forward strand.
TAACGCAGAAACAAAAAGTAAAAACAATACAAAAAACAAAAAAATAAATGATAATGAAAAAAAGACAAAAAATAATAATGAAGCAAAAAAGATAAATAAAGCTGAAACAAAACAAGAAATTAAAGAAAAAAGAAAATATTCAAAAATGATAGTATTAGTTTTAACTGTTATTGCTATAATAGTTGTTCTAGGAGCTATAGCTTGGACACTTAATACTGTAGTTCAAAAACAAAATTATGTAGCAGAAAATCCAATAGCTACAATTGAAATAAAAGATATGGGAACAATAAAAATAGAACTTTATCCGCAATATGCACCAAATACAGTATCTAATTTCATCGCATTAGCTAATAGTGGATTTTATAATGGACTTACATTCCATAGGACTATACCTGATTTCATGATACAAGGTGGAGATCCTAATGGAGATGGTTCAGGAAATGCAACATTAAAAGATATTGGAAAAGAAGATGATGATGAATATGCAATTGAGGGTGAATTTATAATTAATGGATTTACTAAAAATACTTTAAAACATACTAGAGGAGTTATTTCAATGGCTAGGTCAGATTATTCTTCACTTGGATTTACAACTCAAGGATATAATTCAGCATCTTGTCAATTCTTTATTATGACTGCTGATAACTCAAGTTTAGATGGTACTTATGCAGCATTTGGTAAAGTAACAGAAGGAATGGACATTGTAGACCAAATTTCTAATGTAGAGGTTGAAACAAGAGAATCAGACGATGAAAATCTTACAGCAGATAAACCAGTAAATCCACCAGTTATAACAAGTGTTAGTGTAGATACTAAAGGTGCAGATTATGGAGTACCTGAAACACTTGAACCATTTGATTATTCATCATATATAATGAGCCAATATTATAATCAATAATAAATTATAAAATACAAAAAATAGACAAAAAACATCAGTTTTTACTGATGTTTTTATTGAAATTATTTTCTTTTAATGATATAGTAAAATGGATTTAAAAGTGGGACAGTAAGAAGGAGCAAAAATGAAGAAAAAAATAATATGCATTATAATAGTAATAATGGTACTAATATCATTTATAGCAACAGTATCAGTACAATGGATGTATAATTCATTTGGACATTTATCAATGGAAGAAATTGTATTTCATATAAAATTTCCGATGGATGGAACGAATACAGACCTTATTTTTAAATATATGTGGCAATGTATTCCTATAATAATAATATCAACAATTGTAATATCAGTAATATTAATATACCCAATCAAAAAAAATATAAAAATAAGAAGAAATATAATAAAAACATCTGAACAGAATAAAACAAAATATATTTCTTTAGCATTATCAGTAGGAATAATGGTATCAAGTATTGTTAGTATTATAAATATTACAAATCTTATAGAATATATAAAGAATGAAAATAATACGTCGGAGTTTATTGAAAATGAATATGTAGATGCTAGAAATGTAAATGTTGAATTTTCAGAACAAAAAAGAAACTTAATATACATATATTTAGAGTCAATGGAAAGTACATATTATTCAAAAGAAAATGGTGGACTTTCAGATGTAAGTTTAATACCTGAATTAGAAAAACTTGCAAAACAAAATATTAACTTTTCAAATACTGAAAAACTTGGAGGAGCATATTCTTTGTTTGGTTCAACTTGGACAGTAGGAGCAATGACAGCACAAAGTCTAGGAGTTCCATTAAAAATAGGGATAGATACAGGTGAATTTACAGACAATAGTGTATTCTTAGGTGGAGCATATGGTATAGGAGAAATTTTACAAAATGAAGGCTATCATAATTATTTAATGGTAGGTTCAGATATAAAATTTGCTGGAAGAAAAAATTTATACAAACAACACGGAGATTATGAAATATGGGATGTAAATTCAGCATTAGAAGATGAAAAAATTAAAGAACCAATTTGGTGGGGATTTAATGATGAATTATTGTTTGAATTTGCAAAAGAAAAAATAACTGCACTAGCGAAGGAAGATGAACCATTTAACTTTACAATGTTAACTGCTGATACACATTTTCAAGATGGATATAAATGTGAAGATTGCGAAGAAAAGTTTAATGAGCAATATAAAAATGTTATAGCTTGTTCTAGCAAGAAAGTTGGAGAGTTTGTAGAATGGATAAAAAAGCAAAGTTTTTATGATAATACAACCATAGTTATAGTAGGAGATCACTTAACTATGCAAACGAATTTCTTTGAACTACAAGAAGGTCAAAATTATGATAAGACAGTAGTAAGCATAATTATAAATTCAGCTGTTCAAACAGAAAACACAAAAAATAGAAGGTATTCTACTATGGATCTTATGCCAACAACATTAGGAGCTTTGGGAGCTAATATTGAAGGTAATAAATTAGGATTAGGAGTAAATTTATTTTCAGATGAACAAACATTATTAGAAAAATATGATAGAGATTATGTAGAAGCGGAACTGAAGAAAACTTCAAAATTTTATAATAATAATATATTATCTAAAAATGAATAATGATTTAATATATTGAAAGTTTTTGAATAAAATATTATAAAAAATTGAAAAAATATTAAAAGAGGAAAAAGATATGATTAAGATATATAACACAGATTTAGAATCTAATATAACATCAGAAATTGAGACATTTGAGAAAGGAAGTTGGATTAATATGATAAATCCAACTGAACAAGAAATTAAAAGAGTATGCCAAGAATTAAAAATCAGAGAAGAATTTATAAGATGTTCACTTGATTTAGAGGAGCAAGCTAGAATTGACCGTGAAGATGATGACGATACAAAATTATTTATCATGGATGTACCGGTTTTAGAAAAAAATGAAAATAGTAATAAAGAAGAATGTACAACAATGCCAATTGGAATTATCTTTGTAAGAGATGATTATATTATTACTGTATCTATAGAAAAAAATCATACAATAAGCGAAATTGAAGAAAATAGATTAAATAATCTAATAACATATAAAAAGAGTAGAATGCTTTTACAAATATTCTATAAAAATGCGACTTTATTTTTAAAATATTTAAAAATAATAAATAAGGAAACAGAAATTGTAGAGAAATCTTTAAAAACTTCATTAAGAAATAAAGAACTATTAACAATGCTTAGTTTGGAAAAAAGTTTAGTTTATTTTACAACATCACTAAAATCTAATGAAGCAGTTATGGAAAGAACTTTAAGAGGAAGAATAATACAACTTTATGATGAAGACGAAGATATTTTGGAAGATGCGATTACAGAAAATAGACAAGCTATAGAGATGTCACAGATATATAGCAACATTTTAAATGGAACAATGGATACCTATGCATCAATTATTTCTAATAACTTAAATATAGTAATGAAAACATTAACATCTTTAACAATAATAATCGCAATACCAACATTAATATCAGGATTTTGGGGAATGAATGTTCCAGTACCATTTCAAAATAATCCTTATGGATTTGCAATAGTGCTTGCATTATCTTTAGTAATTGCATTAGTTACAACATTTTGGCTTAGAAAGAAGGAAATGTTAAATTAAAAAATATTTATAGCTGATAAAAAAGAGGTTACTTATAAAATGTAAAGAACTCTCCTTATATTTAACAGGGAGAGTTCAATTAAAAAAGTAACCTCTTAAATTATTGCTTGTTTTCTTTGTGTTTGCATGTTATGTTCTTCACTAGGAAGCATATAATCAACTAATCCATAAACTAAAGCACCTAGAAATATTGAAATTGCAGACATCATATAACCTATAACAAAATATTGTACTAAAAATAAAGCTATACCTGATAAAATAAAACCAATTAAAAACTTAATAAATGGATGAAAGTAGATTTTAGTAAAATTATCAATTAAAAAATCCACTATGGTAAGAATACCAATAGCTAAGGCTAAAATCCAAATGCTAGAAGTAGTAAATCCAGGAGTAAAAAAAGCTGTAATTCCTAAAATTAAAATAGAAGTAATAAGTCTTCCTATAAATTGAATTGACCTATTTATTTTCATAAAATTTTGTTCCTTTCCTAATTATATTAAAAAGGTACGAATTGTTCAAAACAATTCAACATTTACCTTTAAAATGTATCAAATTATTTATTAGTAAAATTATTTCCAAAATATATAAATATATACTAATAAAAAATAATAAATGGGAAACAATAATAAAAATAATATTTTGGAGATTTGATATGTTAATAACTTTTGTAAGGTCAATAATTTTATATATTATAGTTCTTTTAGTAATGAGAATGATGGGAAAAAGAGAAATAGGTCAACTTCAACCATTTGAACTTGTTATATCAATAATGATAGCAGACTTAGCCTCAATACCGATGTCAGATTTAGGAATACCAATTTTTAATGGAATTATTCCTATTTTAGGTTTGTTAGCAATGCACATGATAATTTCATTTTTAAATTTAAAATCTATAAAATTTAGAAGTTTAACTTGTGGAAAACCTAGAATTTTAATATATAGAGGAAAAATAGATGAAAAAGCATTAATAAAGGAAAGGTTTACATTAAACGAACTTCAAGAAAGGCTAAGAAATAGTAATATTTTTAATCTATCAGATGTAGAATATGCTATTTTAGAAACAAATGGAAATATTTCAGTAATACAAAAGCCTGAAAAAAGGAATGTAATTCCGGAAGATTTAGGAATAAATCCTGAATATGAAGGAATTCCTTATGAATTAGTTTTGGACGGTAAAATTATGTATGATAATTTACAAAAATTAGGAAAAGACTATAAATGGCTTGCAAATCAAGTCGAAAAATTTAAAACAACCCCTGAACACTGTTTAATAGTAACAATTGACGGAAAAGGAAACTTTTTCTGCCAGGAAAAAGAACAAAAAGATATAGGCAAAAAGAAATAATGTTTTAAAAATAAGAAAGAATATGTTTATAAAATCTATATTAAATAAACCTTATAAACATATTATATGAGGAGAAGAAAAATGAAAAAAGAACTTATTATTGTATTAATTATAATTGTATGTATAATAATAGGAAGTATTGTAGCACAAAATAATACTAAAAAAGAAATTGCAGACATTGATAACGAGTTAGAAAGTTTAAAAACAGAAATAGTAGAAAATAATAAAAGCTATTTAGAGTTAAATGAAGAGCTTGATAAGATATATGAAAATTGGGAAGAAAAAGATAAAATATTATCATTATATATAGAACATAATGAATTAGAAAAAATAAATTTATCATTGAAAACAATAAAAGGATTTTTAGAAGTAGATATTACAAACGAAAGTGTACAAGAAATTGAAAAATGTATTGCAACATTAGAACATATAGAAGAAAAACAAGCATTTAATATAAAGAATATTTTCTAAAATTAAATATAATATAATCAAAAGAAAATATAAAATAGTTTTTGTTGTTTGTTGTCGCTAGCAACCTAACGGTTGCGCTCCATTCGCGCACTTCGTGCTTGAGCGCTACGCACAACTGCAAACTATTTATATTTTCTTTTTTTAATTATTTTTTAAGTTGACATAGTCTAAAAAAATTAATATAATAAAATGTATTAATAGGAGGAAAATATGAATAAACCTGAACTTTTAGCACCAGCTGGTTCTTTTGAAAAAGCAAAAGAAGCCTTTATATATGGTGCAGATGCTGTATATTGTGGAACAGGAGCATTATCACTAAGAAGTAGAGCAGAAGTAAATAATGATGATTTAGCAAAAACTATAGAATATGCTCATAGTATAGGAAAAAAAGTTTATACTACAATTAATATATATGCACCTGATAATGTATATGATGACATAGTAGAACAAGTTAAAATGTTGGACAAGCTTAAGGTAGATGCAATAATTGTATCAGATGGAGGAGTAGTTGATGTAATAAAAGAAACTGCACCAAATATTCCTATACATATAAGCACACAAGCAAATACATTAAGCAGTCATACAGCTAAATTTTGGCAAAAAAATGGAGCATCAAGAATAATTTTGTCAAGAGAAATGAATAAAGAAGATATAAGAAATTTGATAAATAATATTCCTAAAGAATTAGAAACAGAAATATTTATACATGGAGCTATATGCTGGGCATATTCAGGAAGATGTTATTTAAGTGATTATTTAGCAAATAGAAATGCAAACTGTGGAGACTGTGCACAAAGTTGTAGATGGGCATATAACGTTTATGTGGAAGAAAAAAATAACCCAGGTAATATGATGCCTGTAGAAGATGATGAAAATGGTACTTATATTTTATCATCAAAAGATTTATGTTTAATAAAAAGAATCCCGGAAATTATTGATATGGGAGTAACAAGCCTAAAAATAGAAGGAAGATTAAAATCAGAATACTATGTAGCAAGTGTTGTAAATGTATATAGAAATGCAATAGATGATTACATAGAAAATTCTCAAAATTATGATTATACAAAGTATTTAGCAGAATTAGAAAAAGTAAAAACAAGGGGATTAACAGAATTTTTCTTTGATGATAAAAATAATAAAGATTATCAAGAGTATGAAGGAAAACAATATAATCAAGAATATGAATATGGAGCAGAAGTTTTAGAGTATAATGAAGATAAATCAATTATAAAAATAGGAAACAAGCTAACAGTTGGAGATAAAATGGAAATACTTATTCCTCATAAAATTAAAGCAGAAGAATTTGTTATAGATAAAATGTATGACACAGAAACAGAAGAAGAAATAGAAACAGTAAATCCAGGAAAACTAGGACAATCTGTAAAAATAAAACTTCCTATAGAATGTAAAGAAGGATGGATGATTAGAAGAAAGAAATAAGGTTAAATGAAGAATAATTATAAATCGTTAAATTAAGAGAGGTCAGGCACTTTTAGATACAATTTGCATATAATAATTATGTAAGTTGTATCGGAGGTGCTTTTATGTTAGGAATTACATTTGCTGGTTTTTTAACATTTCTAGGCTCGGGAATGTTTACAATTGGATACATATCAAACAATAATTTATTTCCTGAAACATTATCTGGAGAAGAAGAAAAAAAGTATATAAAACTAATGTCACAAGGAGATGAAGAAGCAAAAAATATTTTAATCGAACATAATTTAAGATTAGTAGCTCATGTATGTAAAAAGTACGCAAATTCGAATGTTGACCAAGATGACTTAATTTCTATAGGTTCAATTGGCTTAATAAAAGGAATTAATAGTTTTAATGTTGAAAAAAATATAAAACTATCAACATATATTTCAAAATGTATTGATAATGAAATTTTAATGTATCTTAGGTCGTCTAAACGATTAAATCAAGAAGTTTACTTAGAAGAACCAATAGGTAAAGATAAAGACGATAATACAATTACATTAAAAGAGATTCTAGAAAATGATGAAAAACCAATAGATGAAGAAATAGAATTAAAGCTAAATATAAAGAAACTTTATGACAAAATAAAGACAATACTAAAAGAAAGAGAAAGGACGATAATTGAACTAAGATTTGGATTAAATGGAAAAGAGCCTAAAACACAAAACGAAATTGCAAAAAATATGGGAATATCTAGATCGTATGTTTCTAGGATAGAAACAAAAGCAATTGGAAAATTAGCAAAAGAACTAAAACAATATTAATTCATTATAGACAATACTAAAAAATGAAAATATAAATTATTGAAAATACAATATGTATTGTGATATATTACTAATGAATAAAGGGGGAAACTTATGAAAAAGAAAAATAACAAATCAAATAATTTTATATTAATTATAGCTATTTTAATAATATTTTGCATTTTATTAATATTAATGAAAAATGCAACAAAAACTAAAGAACCTTCTGACTTAGCACAAAATGGAACTCAAAATATTTTAAGTGAAGAAAATGAAATACAAAACGAAGTAGCAGAAGAACAAACTAAGAGCAAGAAAATCGATTTTTTAGCAAATGTAACGGAACCAAAGTACTATAAAAACGAGAAAAATATAAAAATACCAGTAATAATTTATCACGCCTTTGGAGAAGTTCCAAAAAGTGATAATAATTATGGACTTTATAGTACGGCAGAAAGATTTGAAGATAATATAAAAACACTACTAGATGCAGGTTATACATTTGTTAACTTAGAAGAAATAGATGAATATAATAAAGGAAACTTAGCTCTACCTGAAAAAGTATGTGTAATTACGATGGACGACGGCTGGAAGGGATGTTATACAGAAGCATATCCAGTTCTAAAGAAGTATAACGTACCAGCTACAATTTTTATAATTAATTATTACATGGGTGGAGATGAATATTTAACATGGGATGAAGCAAAAGAAATGTTTGACAGCGGATTAGTAAAAATACATATACACGGATTGTGGCATAATGATTGTACAACTTTAAGCAAAGAAGATTTAGTAGCACAATACAATACGGCACAAGATGAAATAGAAAGTGTAATGGGAGAAAAAATACAAAGAATTATGGCTTATCCTGCGGGAAGTCATAATGAGAATACGATTAAATGGTTAAAAGAAATAGGATTTGATGTTCAAGTTCTTACTAAATATGGAACTGTTAATAAAAGCAAAACGCTTAGTATGACTGATATAGGAAGAATTAGAGGAGAACTTGCAACAGGAAAACAATTATTAAATGCTATAAATTCAGCAGATTTATAAAAATTATATAATAAAATCTTTAAGCAGAAATTTATATTGATAAGAATTCTGCTTATTTAAGAATAATCTTTATATTACAAAAATTTTATTTATTTAATAAATAAAATCCTATATTTAGATATGTTGCAAATATAGTCCAAAGTAAATAAGGTATCTGTATTAAAGCAGATGCTTTATTTTTTTGATAAAATCTATAAATCATTGTAGCAACAAGTACAACAAGTAATATAATCCATATTATAGAAAATAATCTCCATTTAAAAGCAAAGAAAAATATAGGCCATAGTAAATTAACAAATAACTGCAAGTAATATATTCGATCAATTTTTTCATCCACCAAATTATTGTATTTTAAAATACCATAAGATACACCCATTAAAACATAAAGGATAGTCCATACAATAGGGAAAACTATTCCAGGTGGTGCAAAGGGTGGTTTATTTAGTGAGCCATAATCCATAAATTGAGAAATAAATATTCCAACGATTCCTCCAAGTATAACTGGAACTAAGATAGATTTTAAATAAACTTTAAATTTTGACATAAAAATTAAATCCTTTCTCCAAAGGGAATATTTGAGAAAATTCAATAATTTTCAAAATTAACCCTTTTTATTAAATATATTCTCATTATTATAAAAAATGCTTATTTTTTATACTGACCTATCAGTCCAATTATTAATATTAAATGTTGTGATAAAATATTAAAGAAAAAAGCTAATATGAATATATATTGCAATAATTCATATTTTAATATAATATATTTACAAATAATTCAAAAGAGGTATTTTATGGAAAGTTTACAAATTAGAGATTTAAAAGATATGCTTGAAAAAACAGGTGAAATTTATGGAAATAAACCAGCATACAAAATTAGATTAACAAGTATAAATGATGAAAATAAAAAATATTTAACAATTTCTCATAAAGAAGTTAGAGAAATGATAAATGCTTTAGGTACATCATTAATTGAAATGGGATTAAAAAATAAAAGAATCGCCGTAATAGGTGAAAATAGATATGAATGGGAAATAGCTTATCTAGCCATTGCTTGTGGTACAGGTATAGTTGTTCCATTAGATAAAGCTCTTCCCGAAAATGAATTAGAAAGCTTAATTGAACGTTCAGGAGTAGAGGCAATATTTTGTTCAAAGAGCTATGAAGAAGAATTGAGTAGAATAATAAGACATGGAACTGGGAAACTAAAAAGGTTGATTTCTATGGACTTAAAAGAGCATAAAAAAGGTATTTATTCTGAGCATGAGTTAATTGAAAATGGAAGATTACTCATGAAGTTAGGAAACAGAAAATTTTTGGATGCAAAAATTAGCCCAAATGCAATGAGTATAATGTTATTCACATCAGGAACAACATCAAAATCAAAAGTTGTAGCATTATCACATAAAAATTTATGTTCAAACTTAATGGATATAGCATCTGTTTTAGATATAGATTCAACAGACAGGATATTATCATTTTTGCCACTTCATCATGTATTTGAATGTACAGTAGGATTCTTATATTCATTATATAGTGGTTGTCAAACATCTTTCTGTGATGGAATAAGGCATATTTTAGATAATTTAAAAGAATACAAGATTACATTTATGTCTTGTGTACCTGCAATTTATGAAAATGTTTATAAAAATATGATGAAACAATTTCAAAAAGAAGGAAAACTGGACGAGATAAATGCTTTAATAGAAAAATACAAAGATAAAACAATGGAACAGAAGAAAAAAGTATTTAAAGATATACATGAAATCTTTGGTGGACATATTAAATTACTAATAAGTGGAGCGGCAAGTCTATCTCCAAGTGTAGAAGAAGGATTTAGAAACTTTGGATTAAATCTATGCCAAGGCTATGGTCTAACAGAAACATCACCAGTTATTGGAGTTGAAACGAAAGAAAACTTTAGAGTGGGTTCAATTGGTAAGCCACTTCCTCATGTAAAAGCAAAACTAGAAGATGTAGATAATGAAGGAATGGGAGAACTAGTAGTAAAAGGACCCAATATCATGTTAGGATATTTTGAAAATGAAGAAGCAACAGCGGAAGCATTAAAAGATGGATGGTTTTATACTGGGGATTTAGCAAAGATAGATAAAGACGGATATATATTTATTTGTGGAAGAAAAAAGAGTGTAATTGTACTAAAAAATGGAAAAAATATTTTCCCTGAAGAAATGGAAGCATTAATTAATAGAATTGAAGGAGTAAAAGAGTCTTTTATATTTGGAAAGGCAAATAAAAATAATGATGATGATATTAGAATAAATGTAAAAATAGTATTTGACAGGCAGATTATGAAAGAAGCTTACAAAGTTGAAACAGATGAGGAAATATATAATGCATTAAATGCAAAAATCAAAGAAATCAACAAAGAAATGCCATCTTATAAAGCAATTAAAAAGATAATTTTAGCAGAAAAACCATTAATAAAAACTACTACGTCTAAAATAAAACGACAAGAAGAGTTAAAAACTATATTAGAAAATGATACTTTAAAAAAGAATAAATAAACTCTTAAAAAGTAAAGAAGAACTTTTATAAAATTTTAAAACTTATAAAAAATTGGAGAATTATTTTGAAGAAAATAAAAATAAAAAATCTTGTTACTAATGTATTAGGAAGTGAAATATTTTACTATAAAAAAATAGATTCAACTCAAAAAGAAATATGGAGAAGAATTGTAACAGAAAAAATAAAAAATGGGACAATAATAATTGCAGACAAACAGACTTCAGGAGTAGGAACACATGGAAGGATATGGTACACATCTCAAAAAGATAATATAGCATTTTCATTTTGTATTTTTCCAAATTGTAAGCTTGAAAATTTAAAAAACATAACAAAAGATATCGCAAAAATTTTTGTAGATATTTTCTATGATTTTTACAAAATTAAAATAAATATAAAATCTCCAAATGACCTAATTATAAATGGTAAAAAGGTAGGAGGAATACTTACAGAAACAAGACTTAATGGTGAGACTGTAAAAGATTTAGTAATAGGAATAGGAATTAACACGAGTAAAAAAGATTTTGAAGATGATATTAAAAGTACAGCAACATCAATTTATAAGGAATTTAAAATAAAAATTGATAATATTAGAGTAATATCTGAATTTTGCAATAGATTTGAAAAATACTTAGAAAGAGAAAAAATATTTTATATCAATTAAAAAGGAGGAAATGTTAGCGAAGAACTAACAAAAAATAAAATGAAAATAGCATTTTTATTTCCAGGTCAAGGTTCTCAAAAAACTGGTATGGGAAAAGATTTATATGATAATTTTCAAGAATATAAAGAAGTATATGATAAAGTAGAAGAATTAACAGGAATAGATGTAAAAAAGATAACTTTTTATGATGAAGAAAGCTTAAAATTAAATCAAACAAGATATACACAAATTTGTATATTGACAATGAGCCTAGCAATCTTAGAACTGTTAAAAAAGGAAGGAATAAAAGCACAAGAATCAGCAGGATTAAGTTTGGGAGAATATACAGCGTTAATATATAGTGGTAAACTAAGTTTTGAAGAAGGCGTAAAAGCAATTAAAATGAGAGGACAGATAATGGAAGAGCTTTCGCCTGTTGGAAATTGGAAGATGTTAGCTATTATGGGACTTGATGAGGAAAAAGTTAGAATGGCTTGCCAAAAAGTAAAATCAGGTTTTGTTGATTTAGCAAACTTTAATTGCAAAACACAAATTGTTATATCAGGAGAGGAAAAGGCTGTATTAGAAGCAGGAAATTTTGCTAAAGAGCTAGGAGCAAAAAAAGTAATTGAACTTAAAACATCAGGACCATTTCATACAAAATTATTAACAGATGCATCTATTAAATTGAAAGAAGAATTGAAAAATATTAAATTTAGCAATTTTGAAACAGAAGTTGTAAGAAATATAGATGGTAAAAAATATCAAGATAGTGATAATATGACTGAAATATTAGCAGAGCACATCATAAATCCAGTAAGATTTACTGAGTCTATTCAAACTATGTTAGATGATGGAATAGATACATTCATAGAAGTTGGATCAGGAAAATCTTTAGCATCATTTGTAAAAAGAACGAGTGATGCAGTAAAGGTATTTACAATAAATGACAAAAAGAGTTTTGAAGAAGCGGTAAAAAATATTAAAGATTTGCAAATGATATAAAAACAAAATATTAAGGATTTAGAAATGATATAAAAAACATTAAAGATTTGCAAAAATCAGAAATACAAAATTAGATTAAAATTTGTAAAGTAATAGAGTTCGTTGCTAAATAAAACGAATGTAAGAAAGGAATGGAAGTAAATAATGAATAAAGTAGCTTTTATAACAGGAAGTACAAGAGGAATAGGAAAGCAAATTGCTAAAACTCTTGCAAAAGAAGGATTTGATATTGCTATTAAT
>CANRLA010000012.1 GCA_947631315.1 uncultured Clostridia bacterium
ATCATGAAGGGAGTTTTGTCTATTACAAAGCTAAAGCCCTTGTTACTACCGGCATAGCCGGAAGATTATAATCATATTAAAATAAAAAGTCATTCATAATAAATGACTTTTTATAAATTGTTTTAAATTCTTTATAAACATTAATTTTTATACTGTCCTTCCAAATGTCGTAAATAAAAGTAAGAATACTATTAAAAATAATAATATTTCTGTATTATTGTTATCTCCTAAAATTGCATCCAAAAAGTTTCCATCATTATTTCCATTGCAACAACCACAACTCATAACTACCTCCCCTTTTAGGCATCTAAAGTCTATGCCTATTTTTTTATACCATATAGTATGTTTTTTATTTAATTTGTGTTACAATATTATAAGCAAATATTATTAGGCTTTTATGAATATATTATACTAAAGAGAACTTTGTTATATAGAAATTTCAAATTTATTGAGATATAACAATAATTTATAAATAAAAAATTAAATTTGGAGGAATATAGATGTCAAATTCTTATATAGAATTACTTGCTCCCGCTGGAGATTTTGATTGTTTAAAAGCAGCTGTTCAAAATGGAGCAAATTGTGTTTACTTAGGCTCTAATATGTTTAATGCTAGAGCTAGTGCATCTAATTTTAATAGAGAAGAATTAAAAGAAGCTATTACCCATGCTAAACTAAGAAATGTAAAAGTAAATTTTACATTAAATACATTAATTAGAGATGAAGAATTTAATGATGCTATTGAAATTGCTAAATATGTTTATTCTCTTGGTTGTGATGCTATACTTGTTCAGGATTTAGGTCTTGCTAAGCGTCTAATACAACTTTTTCCTGATATGGATATTCACGCAAGTACTCAGATGTCCATACATAATTTGCAAGGTGCATTAGAACTTGAAAAGCTTGGATTCAAACGTGCTGTTTTGGCTAGAGAACTTACTATTAGAGATATTGAAAATATATGTATGCATACTAATATAGAGATAGAAACCTTTATACACGGTGCTCTTTGCATATCTTATTCAGGACAATGCTTATTTTCGAGTATGGTTGGTGGAAGATCAGGCAATCGTGGTAAATGCGCGCAAGCTTGCAGGCTTCCTTATGAACTTTGTGAAGAAAACACTGATAAAGTAATTGATAAGGGATTTTTATTAAGTCCAAAAGATTTATGTGGTTTAAAATATATACCTGATTTGATAAAAATTGGAGTAAAAAGTCTTAAAATTGAAGGTAGAATGAAAACCCCTGAATATGTTGCAACTGTAACTAGAATATATAGAAAATATATTGATTTAGCGTTAAGCAACGAGCCTTATGTTATTGATGAAAATGATATAAAAGAGCTTATGCAAGTATTTAACAGAGGTGGATTTTCGAATGGTAATTTAGATACCGAACCTAATACTGACTATGTTTATCCTGAAAAACAAAATAATCAAGGGCTTTTCTTAGGCCAAATTCAGAAGTATAATGCTTCTAAGGGGTTAATAACTTTTAAAACACACGAAAATATTTCAATCAATGACACTGTATGTGTTCAAAATGAAGAGCACAAATATACTGTTTCTGAATTAATGATTGATAATTCTAATATAAAAAGTGCTAAAGTTGGTGATATGATTACCATTGGTAGAATAAAAGGTAATATATCTTTAGGAGATAAAATATTTAAAATAAGCGATTACAATAAAAATAAGGAAACTATGGAATTTATTAATAAAGAAAATAAAAAAATTCCTTTAACTTGCGTTGTTACAATAAAAAAAGAGCTTCCTATATCAATGGAAGTAACTTCACTAGATAAAGAAGATGGAAATTATTTTTCTATGTCCACTAAGAAGGAAACTGACTTGATTCCAATTGATTCTATTTCTAATCCAATTACTTTAGATAGAATTAAAGAACAAATTAATAAAACTACTGACACTCCTTTTGAATTTAAGAATATTAAAATTTTATTAGATGATAATACATATATTCCAAAAATATCAGCTATTAATCAATTAAGACGTGACTGTTTGAATGATTTAATGGAGAAAGCTAAGGAACGTTTTCAAAGAACAGAAAAAGTTGATAATCCAGCGACATTTAAAGATATTTCTATTCACTCAAGCATTACAAATGTAAAAAAGAAGTTTTCTTATTCTTTAGAATTAAATACTCTAAATATTAATTTTGATTATAGTAAGCTTTCTAACATAGATCGAATTTATGTGCCAATAAAGTATTTTATTAATAAAAAATATGTTGATATTTTAAATATATTAAAGACTAAAGGTGATTTATATATCAGTCTTCCAATTATTGTTAGAGATAATTATAGAAATATTACTTTCAACTCTTTAAATGATTTTATAAAAGATTACAATATAAAAGGTATTATTATTACAAATATAGCTGGCGCTGAGAATGTTAACAAGTTTCCTAATTTAGATATAGTTGCTAATCATTCATTAAATGTCTTTAATTTGCATACTATAGAGGAATTGAAGTCACTTGGCATAAATATTGTCACTCTGTCACCCGAACTTGATAAAAACGCATTGCAGAATCTTGCAAATAACTCTCCTCTTCCTACTGAAATTATGGTTTACGGCAGAGTTCCTTTAATGAATACAGGATATTGTTTCTTAGGAAAGTCAAATAGATGTTATCCTACTTGTGAAATGCAATGTAAAGAAAATAATTACTATTTAAAGGACAGATTAGGATATAAATTTAAAATCATTCCTGATAATATGCAAACTGTTACTACAATTTATAATAGTAAAATATTGTCGATTAAATATAATGATATAAATATTGATTATGCTAAAATCAGCATTTTAGATGAAAATATTGACGAAATCAATAATATTATTAATACAGTAAAAAAAGGCGATATTTTAACTGGAAATGATTACACTTCCGGTAATTTAAATAAAATGGTTTAATTTTTATATAATCACTCACATGTAAAAATCGACTTTGTCAAGTAAAGTGTGTAATTTTTTTAAAATTAAAACCACATTTTCCCCATAAAAATCAATCTAAAAATAAAAAATCCTAATAGATATTAAAATATTTATAGGATTTTTTATTATTTGATATTTTTTATCTGTATAAATTAAGCCTTTGCAGTTGCTTTTTTCTCTGCTGTTTTTGTACTTTTTTCTGTAGCAGTTTTCTTTGCTGCTGTGCTTACTTTTTTTGTTTCTGTAGATTTTTCATTTTTATTTTCTACTTTAACATTTGCTTTTTCTATATTTGGATAAACACTAATTTTCTTTTTATCTCTTCCAAGTCTTTCAACTTTCATTATACCTGTAACTTTTGCATATAGTGTGTCATCGCTTCCGATTCCTACATTTGTTCCTGGGTGCATTTTAGTTCCTCTTTGTCTATAAAGGATATTTCCAGCTTTAACTAATTGTCCATCAGCTCTTTTTATACCAAGTCTTTTTGACTCACTATCTCTTCCGTTATCGGTACTACCTTGACCTTTATGATGTGCCATCTTAAAATTCACCTACCTTTTAATTTGATTATATTTTTATAAATTTATAATTATCTTTCTAAAACATTTATATTTATTATTCTGCTTTGATTGATTTTATTTCAACTTTTGTATATGGTTGTCTATGACCTTGAGTTCTTCTATGATTTTTCTTTGCTTTGTATCTATAAACTATAATTTTCTTGTCTTTACCATGAGATACTACAGTTCCTTCAACTTTGCAATTTTTTACATATGGAGTTCCAATTTTTACATCTTTGTCATTAGCTAAAAGAACTACGTTATCAAATGTAACTTTTTTTCCTTCTTCTACATCTAATTTTTCAAAGAATACAACGTCTCCTTCTTGAACCTTATATTGTCTTCCACAACTTTCAATTATTGCGTACATGAATTTAACCTCCTCTTACCAAGACTCGCTAAGCATAAATACAAGGTATCTAAGAATAAAAAATATTCTATAGAATTTAGTTACCCGACCTAGGCGGTTTACAGTTATCTATTATACTATATTTTAAAGCATTTTGTCAACCTCTTGCAATAATTTTCTATCTGTGAAAATTAACTTTTTAACTAAACTTTTTTAGTTGTGTATTGATATATGTATATCTTCTATTTTACTATTCAATTCTCTTGACACTATATTGGTAATTTGTGCTACTTGTTCTGTTGTCAGATTACTACTACTTTTTACAACAATATCTATATTATTGTCATTTATCAAGATAACTACTTCTTCAAACCCTTTTGTTTTGATAAGATTTTCTACTATAGATATAGCATTTTTTCTATCATTTATATTTTTTATTTCATTAGAGGCTATAGATTTTTGATCAGATGGAATGCTTTCTTTTTCTAATATTTTTTCATAAGTTTCCAACATTTGAGAGTACATAGTTTCTCTTTCCAATCTTGTTTGTACAAAATAATTATTGTTTTCAGTTTCAGTGCCATTAGACGTTGTTTCTATTATATTTTGTTCTGTTTCATCCTTATCTACTTCGTTTTGATTTTTTGTATTACTATTTGTTATCAATTCATTTTCCATGCTTTGGCTCGTTTCATTTATATTATTTTCATTTATTATATTAGCATTTACTTGACCATCATTTTCAGCAACATTAACTCCATTCTCTATAATATTAGCACTTACTAGCTTTGCATCTCCAAGTTCTGCTAGTGAAATATCAAGCTCATTACTGCTATTATTATAATTCATGTATCCAGCCGTAATAAGCATTAATGCAAGAGTTAGCAAAACTAATTGATTCTTTTTAAATATAACTTTCAATCCTTCCATTATTTTTTCATTATTTTTTTTGTGATTATTCTCTACTCTTGATTTATGATTATTTTTTTCATTTATTTTTTCATCTGATATATTTATTCTATGGTTATTATCTATACTTACTTTAAAATCTTTTTCCATTTTATTACTTTTATTAAATCTTTTCTCATTTTCCTTTAATCTTTTACCTTTGTTTGTCTTAATAAATGTAATTTTCAATTTATTTCCTCCTCCATTTTGAAAACTTGTATTTTATGTGTTGCAAGACCCGTTGCTGCCTCTACAGCTTGAACTATGCTTGATTTTACATTCGCATCTTCCGCACCTGATGCTACTATAATTGCACCTTCTATTTTAGGACTGCTAATACTTTGAGTTAGTGGTTCTTTACTTCCGTCATTATTTTCTTTATATACCACTTCTCTTTGCGAATCAGTTTCCGTTACTGTCCTCGTTCCACCATTACTGTCAGTTTCGTTAGTATTACTAACACTTGAATCTTCATTATATATAGGTTTCAAAACGCTACTTTCGGAATATGTAAGCATAACTTTCACATCACCTACTCCTGAGATTTTTCTTAGTATATTTTCTAACTTCAGCTCTAAATCATCTTGTGTTAAATCATTATTAACTTGCACTACTCCTACAGATTTTTTTTCATTACTATCATCTTTTATTTTTCCATCGGTATCTTTTTTCTCATCACTCCAAATATAATTAATTGCAACTACTGTAACAATTAATATTACGACTAAAACTATTAGATTTTCTGTTTTCTTTTTACCTTTAAACATATTCTTTAGTTTTTCTTTCATATTCATTCCTTCCTAATTCATTTGTAATAATATTTTTCTTATTAATTTATTCAACAACAATATTTTCCTATTATTCAATAATAATATTTTTCTTGTCTATTTGATAATTTTCAGATAAATAATCAATTAAATTATTTTGGTCAATAATTGCCATACCTTTTACCTTTTCTTCTTTTATATCTACAGAATCAATATTTGTATCAACTTTATTTATTACTATTTGAGATTCTTCATTGTTTTTCTCATTTTCTTCATTTTTATTATTTTCCGTATTTTGTTTATTGTTTTTTATATTATTTTTCTCATCGTTATCGTTATTACTTTTTTTACTATTTTCAAAGACATCTTTTATAACTATTTTTAAAATATTACATTCATCATCTATTTCAACCTTTATATTATTGCTTTCATATCCCTTCGAGTTAAGCTGTGACCTTATATTATAAATAACTTTATTTTTAAATGTTTCTTTCACTGTATTATCATATATATTCGTTTCTTCAGTATTTGTTTCCGCTTCAACATTCAAATATTCATCTAAACTAAATTCATTAAAATTTAATTGTTTCCCTACTACTGGATTAATTATGTAGAAAAGTATATACACTCCTATTACTAGCTTTATGTATTTTTTATTTTTGTTCTCCGGAAGCAACATTTGTATAATTGAGCCTACTATTATAGCAATTATTATTCCTTGAGCCCATGAACTGATGCTAGATACCATTTTATTTTTATATTAGCCTTTTTACTAATATAATCTCCTTTTATAGTATTTAGGTTTAAAAGATACCTATAAACTTTCGTATAAATTTGTGATTTATTATTTTATGCTAATAGATACTTTTATTGATACATAAGACCACTATTTGATATTCTCATTACTATTGCAATTCCTACTATCAACATTGCCGTAATTGCAAACATTATTGCTAAAAATACCTTAAATGTTCCTCCCATCTGCTCTATTAGACTTACTACTTTTTTATCTGCAATTGGCTCACAGAGTGCAGCTCCTAGATAATATGTAATAGTTATTGCTGTCAAATTTAAGATTGGTTTGATACATATACACACAATTACAAATATTCCGACTACTCCTACAGCATTTTTTATAATATTGCTATAACCTAAAACTGTATCTATTGCATCACCCAATATACCTCCTACGACTGGAATTGCATTTGATACTAGTGATTTCCCAGCCTTTAATGTCATACCATCTAATCCACTTGTGATTCCTCCTTCCAGTGTTGCTAAACTCATAAATAGTGTTAAAATTGTTGTTAACACCCACACTGAGCCTTTTTTCAAAAACTTTGATAATTTGTCTACTTGTGTTTGTTCAGAAATTTTTGAAATAATTCCTAATGCAGTCGAAACTAAAATTATTGGTATTAAAACATTTGTAATGAAGTTTCCTATAAATGTTATTACTAGAAGCAAAATCGGCTCTATCATATGTGATGTAACAGCATTTCCAGTTGCTATCATCAGTGTTGTTAAAAGCGGTATTAAAGTGTTTGTAAATGATGTTAAATCCTGTATTGCTATTTTTACATCTGATACAACATTTGAAAAATTGCTCATAACTAGTGTTACAATTAATATATATTGTATGTAATATGCAATTTTAGCAACTGACTCATTTCCTAAATTTTCACTAATTGTTTTTAATATACTGTGCACAATTATTACAACTATTACTCCTGAAATCATTTTTAAGGCATCTTTTAAGTTATCACCTAAAATATTTGTTATATATTTTAATATTTTTGTATTATCTAAATTTCCTGAAATAACACTGTTAAATAGCTCTGACACATCTATATCTGATGTATATTTTTTTGCTTCAGATAAAAACTCTCCTATTCCAAACGATTGTTGTTGTGTGCTTAAAACATCTTCAGCATCTGTGTTTTCTTCTGCAAAGCTTACATTTGGTAAAAAATATATAAAAAAAATTAGAGAAATTATTAAAATTTTTTTCATAAGTAAACTCCATTTTATAATGTGCAAATATAATTTTTATTCCATAAAAAATATTAATTATAAATTTTTATAGTTTACAAATCTAAGGTAATATTTTCAATACTGTTTCTAAGAGGGCTCTAATAATTGGTATTGACATCGATATTATTATTATTTTTCCTCCTACATCTATTTTGCTAGCTACTGACGATTCTCCTGAATCTTTGCATATACTTACCGCAAATTCTGTTAATATTGCTATTCCTGTAATTTTAATTAATATTTTTAAAAATTCTCCATTTATATTTGTTTTACTTGCTATATCTTGAAGCAGATTTATTATTCCTGATACTGTATCTACGCACATCAGCAGTATCACTACTCCTGCAATTATTGATACATATATTGCAAATTCAGGTCTATATTGTTTTAAAATAACTATTATTATTACAGCAATAAAACCTACTCCAATAATTTTTACAATATCCATTCGTTCTCCTCGTACAAACTATAAATTAAACATTGTTCTTACTGCATCAAAAAGACCGCTTACTTCTTTAATCACCATTGATAAGACTATAATTAAACCTGCCAAAGTCGTCATCATTGCTTGATCTTCTCTCCCAGCTCTTACTAATACTTGGTATAAAACTGCAACTAATATTCCAATTGCAGCTATTTTAAATAATAAATCTATATTCATTTGAAAAAAGTCCTTTCTTGCTTTATCCATCTAAACTATAAATTAAACATTGCTCTTAGTTTATATATAATGTAACTATTATAACTACTTAAATTAACACTATGACAATGGCCAGTCCACAAGTTATCCCCAATGTTTTATATAATTTCTCATTCTTATTTTTTTCTAATTCTGCATCCTGAAGTTTTGTATCTAAAAATTTTTGAACTAGTCTTATTTCACTAACTTGTCCATCTAAATCAGTTTTTCCTAGCATTTTTGCTAATCCTTTTAAAGTCTCCTTGTCCTCTTTAGTAAGTTTAGTATTTGATTCATCAATTGCTTTTTCCCACGCTAGACCTGCTGACATCATTTTCATATTGTATGATGCTTCTTCAAAGATTTTGCTAATAGTTTCAGATGTATTTTGGGATATCTCAAAGAAAACATCAGGGATAGTTTCATAAGTAAATTTAATTTTTTCTTCAAACATATTAAGTGCACTTTTAATTTCTTTTAATTCCTTTACTCTTGATGAATATTTTTTAGATAGATTTAACCCCAAAAAACTTGATACAGAAAATATAATTAATAAAATAAAGGCTTTAAATATCAACATTTAAAATTTTTTCCTTTCCATTTATCTTTTGCTATTTTACTTGTCCTTTCATATACAATTAAAAATCAAATTCATAAAATATTTTTCAAATTTTTAATACTTTATTGGTTACATTAAAAATATATTCATAATTTTTAAGTTTATTCCAAGTTTTGGTTGTCAGATACATACATATTTTTATCTAATGTATAAATATTTTTTATAATTCCCCTTTTTTCTAAAAAAATTATCTTATTAAATATTTTTTCTTCATATAATTTGTTTAAAGAATTATTAAGTTTTAACTCATCTATGTCGTTGCCATGAGCTGTAAAAATACCTTTTACTCCTGAACATATCCCGTAATTGATTGCTTCTACATCATCTTTTGTCCCTATCTCATCTGTTGATATTATTTGAGGGGCCATTGTTCTTATTGCCATTCTCATACCTAAACTTTTACTTACATTGTCTAAAACATCAGTTCTTAGCCCTACATCATTTTGAGGAATACCTTTATACATTGCTGCAATTTCTCCTCTTTCATCTATTAATGATACGGTAAATCCAAGATTACTAATGTTTCGTATCAAATCTCTTAATACTGTTGTCTTTCCGCATCCTGGTGGAGACATAATTAAAGTGTTATTTATTTTTCCATTTTCTAATACTTTAGTAATTACTTCATCACTCGCTCCAAATATTTCTTTTGCTATCCTAATATTTAGTGATGAAATATAATTTATGTTAGTAACCACTCCGTCTTTCATTGCTACGTTCCCTGTTATTCCGACTCTATGTCCACCCATTAAAGTTATAAAACCATTACAGATTTGACTTTGGTATGAATAAATAGAGTTATCACAAAAAATTTGGAGTGCAGAAAGTAAATCCCTTTGTGATGGAATATACTCTGTTACTTCTTCTCTATCTATGTATTTTAAAATTATATTTTTATTTGCTCTTATTCTTATTTCTTCTATTTTTTCTTGTTCTAAATTATTTGCAATTTCTCTTGGTAATACCCTTAAAACAGACTGTAAATTTTTAACCATTTTTTCTCTTCTTTCTTTTTAATTTTTTAGATTTTTAACAGCATAGTGGGCTATTTTTAATAAAACCGTGCTATTAAATCTAATTTAATTTTATTATTTATATTTTCTTGCACCCCAAAAAAGCAACATATATTTTAAATATATGCTGCTTAAATTATTTTATTCTTATTATATTATTTTAAATAATTTTTATGGCTTTAATCTTTCTTGTTGATTTTATTCTAAGTTTGTATATACATTCATTACATCATCCAAATCTTCAAGATTATCAATTAATTTTTGCACCTTTTCTTCCCCATCACTATCTAATGGAACTGTTGTTGTTGGCACCATTTGTACTTCAGCTTCTTCAAATTCTAATCCCTTAGATTCTAGAGTTTCTCTTACTGCTGAAAAATCTGATGGATCTGTAACTATTTCATAACATTCATCATCTGAACTAAAATCTTCTGCTCCATTATCTAATGCAAGCATCATTAAATCATCTTCTGACATAGATGTCTTTGCTTTGTCTATTACAATTATTCCTTTTTTGTTAAACATATATGATACACATCCAGTTGTTCCAAGATTTCCTCCGGATTTATCAAATAAATGCCTAACATCTGCTGCTGTTCTATTTTTATTATCTGTACTTGTTTCAACAATAAATGCTACTCCGCAAGGTCCATATCCTTCATAAGTAATTTCCTCGTAATTTTTATTGCTACCTTCTCCTGAAGCTTTCTTTATTGAATTTTGTATTGTGTCATTAGGCATATTGTTTGCTTTACATTTAGCAATTACATCTTTTAACTTAGAATTGTTACTAGGATCAGGTCCTCCTTGTTTTACTGCTAATAATATTTCTCTTCCTAATTTAGTGAATATTTTCCCTCTTGCTGCATCTGCTTTTCCCTTTTTTGCTTGAATGTTATGCCATTTGCTGTGTCCTGACATTTATATTTCCTCCTTTAATTATTTTGCGTAATCTACAACTCTTTTT
This sequence comes from uncultured Clostridia bacterium, assembly GCA_947631315.1. GTDB lineage: Bacteria > Bacillota > Clostridia > TANB77 > CAG-508 > CAG-793. The sequence goes on from CANRLA010000012.1 coordinate 10,897, forward strand.
TCTCTAATCATATTTACTTTGATTTGTCCTGGATATTCCATTTCTTCCTCAATTTTTTCTGCAATTTTTCTAGCAACTATTGTCATTTCATCATCAGATATTTTATCAGGTTTTACTATAATTCTGATTTCTCTACCAGCTTGTATTGCATAAGATTTTTCTACACCATCAAATGAATCTGCAATTGATTCAAGTTGCTCTAGCCTTTTAATGTAGGCATCTAATGTTTCACGTCTTGCTCCAGGTCTTGAAGCAGATATTGTATCAGCTGCTTGTATTAAAAATGCTTCAGGTGTTTGAGGATCCACATCTCCATGATGTGCTTCAACTGCATTTATTACTTTAGGGTCTTCTTTATATTTCTTTAATATATCAACACCTATTTCAACATGTGTACCTTCCATATCATGATCTAATGCTTTACCTATATCATGTAAAAGTCCTGCACGTCTTGCAAGTTTTACATCTAATCCTAATTCATCTGCCATTATTCTAGCAACGTTAGAAACCTCTATTGAATGCATTAAAACATTTTGTCCATAACTTGTTCTATATTTTAGCTTTCCTAGTAAATTAATTATATCAGGGTGAAGATTTATTACGCCAGCTTCCATAGCTGCTCTTTCTCCTTCTTCCTTGATGGTTTTACTAAGTTCTTCTTTAGCTTTTTCAACCATTTCTTCAATCCTAGATGGATGTATTCTTCCATCTTCAATTAATTTTTCTAGTGCTATCCTTGCTACCTCTCTTCTAAGTGGGTCAAAGCCTGATATAACAACGGCTTCTGGAGTGTCATCAATAATAAAATCAACTCCTGTTAATGTTTCTAGTGTTTTGATATTTCTTCCTTCTCTACCAATTATTCTTCCCTTCATATCATCATTTGGAAGTGCAACAATAGATACTGTTGCTTCTGAAGTATGGTCCGCTGCACATTTTTGAATTGAATATGTAATAACATTTTTGGCTGTTTCTTCTGCCTTTTCTTTAATTTGTTCTTCCATACTTTTAATTCTTTCAGCTTTTTCAGCTATAAGCTTTTCATCTAATTTAGCAAGTAATTGATTTTTAGCATCTTCTTCAGATAGTCTTGCAATTTTCTCTAACTCATCTAATTCAGAGTCTTTAAGTCTTTGAATTTCTAGTTTCTCTTCTTCTAAGCTATCTTCTCTTTTTTCAAGTTGCTTTTCTTTTTGTTCTATGTTGTAAATTTTCTTTTCAAGATTTTCTTCTTTTTGAATTAATCTTTTTTCTTGTTGTTGAACATCACTTCTTCTTTCTCTAATCTCTTCCTCTAATTCATTCCTTGCATTTATAATTTCTTCTTTTGCTTTAACAATTTCTTCTTTTTTTATATTTTCTGCTTCTTTATTGGCATCTTCTAAAATCTTTTTTGCTTCTATTTCAGCACTTCCAATTTTAGATTCAGATACTTTCTTTCTTATTATATATCCAATAAATAAAAAAATTATTGCTGAGATTAGAAAAATAGCGATATAAATTAGTATTTGCATACTTAATAACACCTCTTTTTCTAATTAAATTTTCAATGTACAAATATATATAATCTTTATAAATATTCTACATATCTATTTTATTATTATTATTGAAATATGTCAAGTAGTTATGGAATACGTTATATTTTTTTATGGAATTAGAAAATGATATTAATTACCAATAAAAATAATTTTTCTCGCTCTTACCGATTAACTACACGACATGGACGTCTCACAAGAAAATTCACACCACGTAAAAAAGTGCGTTTGACTTGTTCTATTCCTCTCACAAGAACAATCCAAAAGTACTCTCTCGCCTTGATACTTAAGGAACTCTTTGAAATATCTATCTTATCTTCTCAATCCAATACGCTTGCTCCTAAGTGTCATTTTCTCTGTATTCATAGTTCTTTCAGTGTTCAGAGCTACTTCAAATATAAAAGTGGACGGAACCCGACGTAGCTGTAGCTGAATTCTGTAGCGTCGTAGGTTCGATAAGCTGTGTAGAAGCCGCCGTCGTAATCACCTCGAATAACACAAGGGTAGATGCCGCCACCGTCAGTGTACGTAGAATATTCTGTTGTCCATTCCTCAACATTTCCCGCCATATCAAAAATATGACACTTTTCATCTCCTGTTTTTCCGGTATTTTCTAAACTTGAATTCGGACTTGTCGCATTTGCATAATTTTTATTTTTTTCATCCATTGCTTGTATATATACTATCGCGGTATCCCATGCATAACTATTTACTAAATCACTCTCTACATAGTTTGCTTCTTCATCTTCGATTCCATACATTCCTTGCGCTGCAGTTGATGCCTCAAATTGTGTTACAACCTTCCATACAGATACTGATTTTGATACTAGTTTCTTACCTTCTTTTCCTGCCTCATATCTTGCTATATAATATCCATGATTATCTTTTACACTTTGTATAAATTTTGCTAAATCTTTAGCTCCCGCCCCTCCATTGGTTCTGTTAGTATTTATAGATTCATTATAATCATTGTCAATTGGTATGTCTTTTTTTTGATTATCTCCATTTTGTTTTAATGCTGCATTTCCACTACTATCAAATGTATACCTTCCTAGTGTTATTTCTACTGTTTTATCACTATCTACTTTAATTAAATCTTCTTCATTTTGATTATTATTAGTTGCATCATTATCTCCATCTACATTACTTACTGGTATCCATACAAATTGATTTCCATCACTATCTTCTATTACTATTCCGTCTTTTACTGTTGTTCCTGAATCCAATGCTATTTTAAATTCTCCTGGTATTACTACTTTATTTCCATTTTCATCTGTTACTGTTGTTGTTTCTTCAAATTTATCTTCATTTTTTGCTTCCGCTATTGGTATTGGTGTCGGTGTTCCTTCTGATGGTGTTGGTTTACTTGGTGTTGGATTTCCACTTCCATACTTGTCTATTGCTTTTTCTATATCTGTTATTATTCCTTCTTCATTTGTTTGGGCTTTCTTATACTTTTCCGCTCCTTCTTTTGCTTTCTCAAATAATCCTCCATCTGATAATGCTATATTTAATGTTACTCCTGCTAATATTAATAAAATTATTATTGTTACTACTAGTGCTGTAAGGATAAAATGTTACTTTCGTTGTTGCCAAAAATATATGGGTCTTCATAACCCTTTAAATAAAAATCCAACTTTGTATCACTGTGAATAACTACTTTATCAACTAATTCTTTACAAATGTTTTTGCTAAATTTTTTTAGACTTAATATGCCATCAACCATTTTTCTAACATTATCTAAAACTTCTTCTATGTTTTCTTTAATTTTAACCTTTCGTTCCTGCTCTTGAATTTCTTTTTCTAATTTTATCATTTTGTTTTCTATTTCTTTGTTTTTTTGCTTGTAGCTTTCTTCATCAATAATCTCTTTAATACATAAATCTAGTAATTTATTCTTCTCTTTTCCAAGCTGTTCTTTTTCTTTTAGCAAAATATCATTTAATTCTGTTTCTTTCCCACATTTGTTTATTGCTATTTTAACATAATTCTCAATATCTTTTTTTATTTCCTTCTTATTTATAAGTATTTCTTTTAATGCTTTCATAAAACATTCTTTTAATAACTCATTATTTACTCTATCATTATCACAACCTATTTCTTTTCCATCTTCTATATGTTTTTTACCATATTTAGTTGCAGTATAGCATCTCCATGTTTTTCTTAAAGTTCCATCTTTTCTATGTCTGTTTTCTCCACCAACATACGAAGCACCACAACATGCACAAACTAATTTACCAGAAAAAGTATGTTTATTTGTATATTTACTTTTTTCATGCTTATACATATCACTTCTTCTTTTTAGTTCATTTTGTGTTTCTTCAAATGTTTTTCTGTCAATTATAGGCTCATGATGGTTACTTATATAAATGAATTCAACTTCGCCTTGATTAGTTTTTTTCGTATGTTCTAAAAAGTCTGTTGTATATGTTATCCTTTGTTTTAAATCTCCTACATATTTCACATTTTGCAACATATCTAAAATTGTGCCTTCTCTCCAGTCGGTCGATTTTTCTTTTTTTCTTGCCCTTTTTATTTCAATCCCTCGTTCTTTTAATTCTTTTGCAATAGTATAAGCTCCTTTTCCCTCATTCAGATACATGTGAAATATCTCCCTAACTATTCTAGCTTCTTTTTCATTTATTACTAACTTTGTTTTTTTCCCAGTTATAGGGTCTCTAGTAAAGTCAAAACCGTAAACTATATTTCCAAAAGCTACTCCCTTTTTCATGCTTTGTATTACTCCGAATTGTACCCTTTCTGATATTCTTCTACTTTCATCTTGTGCAAGTCCTGCCATAATTGTTAGTCTTAATTCTCCGTCAGTATCAAAAGTGCTTATATTATCTATAATAAATCTAACCTCAATGCCTATCTTTTTTAGTTCTCTTGTTTTTTCCAATGTATCTACTGTATTTCTTGCGAATCTACAAACCTCTTTGGTTAATATTAGATCATATTTATTTCTTAATCTATCTCTATACATTCTATTAAAGTCATTTCTTTTTTTTAGTGATGTACCACTAATTCCCTCATCTGCATAAATATCAATTAGTTTCCAGTCCTTATGTTGTTTCACATAATCTTCAAAATATAATCTTTGGTTTTCCAAAGAATTTTTTTGATCTTCGTGGTCAGTCGATACTCTACAATATGCTACTACTCGTTTCATTCTACTTGCCCTTTCCTACTTTCTGTGCTAAAATATGAACAGAAAGTATATTTTTATACTTTTGTGGAACTATCTATGTTGGTTTTGTTGGCTACTAGATAGTTTCTTTTTTTAGTCCATTTTTATCATTAGATAAACGAAGTTTTGGTATAGTAATTTTTCTGTTTTTTGCTTCTAATAACTTCATAAATTGTTCAAATTGTTCTTTTTTTCTTTTTTCTTCTGTTTCTTTCAATTCTTCTGCTTGTTCTTCTCTACCTAATCTGCAATATATATAACATTTCACTATGCTACCCTCCTTTCAAAATCTTTATTTATTTCTATAATTGCTAATTTCATTTCTTCTTCTGTTAATATTTTTTGCTCGTATAGGTCTTTTATAAGTCCTATTTCTATATATTTTTTAGCAATTTCTCGCATACAATTCCTCCAAATAAAATAAGGAGTCTTGTATTACCTTATATAATACTTAACTCCTCTTAATGTATCAAATGTATAAATTTCATTTTTTCTCATTTTTTACACATTTGATAGTTTATTATCTATATATAATCATTTTTTTATTATGCTCTCCTTAAAATTACCTATATTTATTTGCTACTTTTTCAACTTCTTTTGGTGTATATAAGTCCATAAGTGTAATAATGTAATCTCCAAATAATTTATTTGAAATCTCAATATTTCCTGACCTATTTAAGTATTCTTTTGCAACAATTCCATAAGAAGCTATTTGATTCCTTGTTAATAGTTCTTTTTTATCTTTTTTTGCTTTTAATTCTTCAATGTTTATTCCTATTGCTACAAAAAGAGCATTGTCCATTAACTTTGTTTCTTCTTCATCAAGTCTTCCTATACAAGTTCCTAATCTATCCTTGCTTATTATTCTTATTTGCTCTGCTAATATCATTGAATCTTTTATTCTTCTATATTTCAAATTTTTTAGTGGAACATGTGTAGGTATCTTTGCTTTTGTTGTTTTACTTGTAATTGGTACTATAATAACTGTTGTACTAAATTCGTTACCTATATCATTTTGTATTATAACCACAGGTCTTGTACCAATTTGTTCACTTCCAATAGCATTTTCTTCAAGAGTAGCATAGTATATATCTCCTCTATGTATTTTATTTTCCATCTTTTTCTCCTTTTATTAAAAAGGGTAATTCTAAAAATAAAAATTACCCTTTTTTATTTTTATATTACTTTACTTCTTCAAAAATTCATTAAATGGCAATTAGCTAAATTGCTCCACTGGAATTTCACCTGCCTGCTTCTGCAGACTTGCTCTCATTGCGTGGGACGCTCTTAACGCTCGTTCTATGACTAAGCAAGTGTATCTTTAATACTACTATTCATCTTCGCCTTATTGGTAGCTATCCAATATTTAAGTCAAGTAGTTTGTAAGGCTACTTATTAACTAGCTCTTAATAGTAGGAATGTATTTAATGAATTATTATTCAATTTTCAATGTTCTTTTTGTTTCATAAAAAAATGAAACAAGTGAAAATTTTAATTCTCTCACTTGTTTCCTAACTAATCTGCAATTTTGCAAGGCAACTTTGAAAAATTTTTTATTTTTTTAATTTTTTTAATTTTTTTCTTATATTTGCTACTCCGTTTCGTATAGTTTCACTTACTGCTTGATGTGTTGTTTTTTCGATTATTGCAATTTCTTCTACTGTTTTATTTTCAAAGTAGTATAACTCTATTCTTCTCTTTTGAATATCTGATAGTTGATTTATTGCTTTTTTTAATTCTTTATTAGTAAAGTTATTTTCAATTATTTCTTCTATTTCTTGTGGCTTATGTAATATTCTTCTGTTCAATGTAGTTTCAAAGATTTCTGAGTGTTCTATATGATTATCATATTCGTTCATCTCTGCTAAGTCATCTAATTCAAATTTATTCATAGTTTCATATATTACTTTGTCTACTTCTATTAGTTGTGTGTTTCTTTCTCCATCTTTGAACATTACAAAATATTTATTATTTCTTTCATTATGTAATAAACTATAAGGATTATCTTTACTTTTTCTCCTTTTAGGCTGATTATTCATTACTATTTCCTCCAATCAATTTTTTTGAATTAAATTGATTAGAGGTGGGCTTCTACATTTTGTAATTTTTAAGCACACTAACATAACGCACAAAACTCCCTTTAGAATTTTGGCTTAACAATTCTAAAAGGAGTTATTTACTTTTTTAATCAAAGTCTAAAAATTTATATATATATATATCATCTTTTGTTTTCTAAAATCTTTCGCATGTTCCTTTTAGACTTTGATTAAGTTATTTGCATTATATTGTGTTTTTTATTATTTGTCTTTAATTGGGCTAAAACTTGTAAAAAAAGGCTTATATTTGCAAAAAAGGGCTAAAAAGGGCTTATAAAAATTACTTTTTTTTCCAATTTTGTTGAATTTTTTTTATTTTAGATGTATAATTATGTAAACGATAATTAATTGGCTATTATTTGGAGGTTAAAAATGGTCAAAGTATTAATTGGAAATAAAGATATTCAAAAAGACTTAAAAAAATATCAATTTCTAATAGATAGTAATGAATATGAAATTATAACTTCAAATTCGGGAATAGATACAATAAATAAATGTATAGAAACTAATCCGTCAATAATTATATTGAACTCAAACTTTTCTGATATAGCTTATACAGATGTTATTGATAAAATTTCTAACTTACCAAGTGAATATGATAAATGTAATTTAATATTAACTGTTAATAATTCAAAGGATAAATTACTTTTGTCTAACACATCAATTATTTATAAGATCTTTGAAAGACCTGTTAATCAAGATGATGCAAAACAAACATTGACTTTTTTAAAAGCAAAATACGAATTACCTGACTTATCATATATAGAATTAAAAAGTATCTTATTGAGTTTAGGTTTCAATACTTACAGTATAGCCTCACAATACTTAATGTCTGCAATTTTTAAATGTTACTATCATTCAGAAACATTTATCACTCTTGATAATGTTTATGTTCAAGTAGCCAATGAATTTAATATTTCTAAAGAACAGGTAAAAAATGCAATTAGGCATTTAATTGAAACCTTTAATAATTCATATAATATTATTAATGAAAATTTATATTTAAAAATTTTTGAAAATAATAGGGATATATCTCCTAAACAATTTTTGCAAAGATTCGTTAATTATTTATTAATAGTGAAAAACAAGAATTAGTTTAATTGCTAATTCTTGTTTTATTTATTCTTTAAATTTTTTATATTCTTTTAAAGTATTTACAATACTTTCTTCTTTTTGATTTTCACTTATTAAAGCATTTATTTTGTGATCTGCTACATTTACTAATAGATTTATTTCATTTCTTGGAAGTTCGTTGGTTATGAAGTTAAAAATTGGCATTTCTGTTTTTAGTCTTTCTTTTGACCTCTGTAAAATTTCAAGTCCATTCATACCATTCATATTATAATTTGCAAAAACCATTTCAGGTTTTAAATTTATTATTTTATTGTATGTATCAATTCCATTTGCAGAAACACCTATTATATCTACATAATCAAGTTCTCTTACTTTTTTAAGTATTGCATTTCTTTCTTTTTCGTTATTGTATGATATTAATGTTCTTATTTTTTGATTTGCTTTTTTCGGTTCTTTTCTCTGTGTTCTAGTATTTAATATTTCACTCAAATTATTTTTTAATATATTTCCTATTGTAACATCTTTCTCATTTTCTGTAATTACCACATTACCATTAGGCATTACTAAAACATATTTGTTTTCCATATCATTTTCTTCTCTAAATTCTATTTTCTTTATATTTGGAAAACTTGTAAATACAGGTCTATTTATTCTAAATTCTGCTTTTGAAATATCAAACATTTCTCTATTTATTTTTGCTGTCTCTCGTAGGGGTACAAATTTGAATATTCTCCAAGCATTGATATTATAATCTCTTAAAAAGTTACCTAATTCTTCAATGTAATCAATACTCATCTTACTAACGACCGTATTGATATTTACTTTCAAATCTTTCCCTTTTAAGCTATCAAGAACAATTTTAATATTTTCAAAATGATTATATCCTCTCCCCATTTCTTCGTTTACTTCATTATTTATTGTATCAATAGACAATGTTATACTATCTAAATAATTATATACTTCTCTCATTTTAGGTTGTGTTGCTAAAATTTGTCCATTTGTTATTAATTTACTATTAATTCCTTTCTTTTTAGCAAGTTTTAAAAGTTCTATAATATTAGAGTATAATAATGGCTCTCCACCAGTAAATGTCATATTTGTAATTCCATCTTTTGCTATTTTATCTATTACTTTTTCATTATAATTCAATTCTAAATCATCTATTCCTAAAAATCTATGACAATATTTACATTTTTGATTACATCTTAATGTTAAGAATAAGCACACTTCTCTGTCTTTAATCATTATATTTCCCCTTATATAAATTTTTACAAAAACATTATATAACCATTATGTAAATTTGTATATTACCCATTTTTGCAACTCGTGTTGCAAAAAAAGAGCCATTCAAAACTTATGGCTCTTTTTTATTTTTATATTTTATATTATTTTTTTAAATAGTCTTTTATAAATTTCTTATCTATATTTGTTAATTGACCTTTCAAATAAAGTAAATTAATTGTCGAACTTGGCAATTTAATTGGTAATTTAACTTCATACAATTCTCCATTTTTTAATTCATTTTTTACTGCATCACGCATTACATATCCAAGTCCCAATCCCATTTTAGTCGCATCAATTTTCAACTCTGTAATATCAATTTCTAAATCAGGCTTTATTGTTACATTATTTTCTTTCATCAATTCTATTAATTCTTGACTTGTATTTGTATTTTCTAATCCTAATATTAATCTTTTATTTTCTAGTTCTTTTATTTTTTTCAATTCTAACGGAGAATTCGATATAAATATGTTATCTATTTTCTTTAATTCTTCTTTTTGAATATCTTTATTCTTAATAGGCATTTTTGTACTATCTAATGCAAAATCTATTTTATGATTTTCCAATAAATCTAATAAATTTCTTCCCGTCGAACCAGTTATCACTTTTATACTTAATTTTGGAAAATCCTTTTTTATTTTTCCTATTTTTTCTATCAAATAAAAATGAGATATATGAGATAATGCTCCTATTATAATTTCTCCTGTTTGTATATCATTTCTCGTTCTTACTAATTTTTCTCCTGCATCAAAATATCCAAGACCTTTATCAATAAACTTAAAGTAAATCATCCCATCTGCTGTCAAGTCAACACCCTTATTACTTCTAAAAAAAAGTTTTGTATCCAACTGATTTTCTAACAAATCTATATTTCTACTTACTGTTGTCTTTTTCATACCTAGTTTTTCACTTGCTTTTGTAAAACTTTTGCAAATTGCAACTTCGTGAAATATCTGATTTCTATAAGGATTTGTTTCGGACATATAAATTACCTCCATAATATATTACATTATAACATATTATGTTAATTTTATCAAGTTTTTATTTTCATTTTTCGCCATTTTCTACTTTATCAATCAACAATTCATCTTCAATTTCTGTTACCCATTCTTCTAAAGCAATTAATATTTTTTCTTTTTGCAAGAATACTATTTTTTCTGCTTTTGATTTTATCTCTTTGTCTTTATATAATTCTTGTTTAGTTTCTATTATATTTTCTTTTAGATTTCTAATATAACTTATTTGTTTTTCTTTATTTGTATATTCAAAAATTGCCACCGTTTCATTAATATTTAATTTAGCATCAATATTCTTATCACTTGAGATAGTTAATTTTATAAGATTATTAAAATATTCCTCTCCTTTATGAGTTATATGATATACTCTCGTGTCTTGTGATTTGAAGATTGATAATCTTTCTGCTTTAATGTATCCTTTATCTTTAAGCTCAATTACTTTCCTATATATTGAAGATAAAGTAAAATTCATTGTATTATGCAAATTCTTCTGTTTTAAACTTGTTATTATCTCGCCTGCATATTGAGGTTTTTCTTTCAATTCTCCTAAAACGACAAAATCTATGCTATTCATCTTATTATCCTTTCTGTTTAATACATAACTATTCAATCATATTGATATATTTTTTTATCTAAATATTTGCTTATTTCTATAACTTTTTATTGTGGTAGTTATTAGACTATTCATCATTGTTAAAATTTTACATTTCATTTTCTTAAAAAAATTTCTCTAAATAAAACCCAGTTTGTAACTTGAACTTAATAATTATTATAAAATAGATACGAATTTTTTATAGACCATTTAAGGAAAGGATTTTCGTCTAATGGGTAATATTCGAAAATTAAATAACAATGTTAATATTGTCGGCTCTAACATAAAAAAGTATCGTGAACAGAACAAACTCTCACAACCAGATTTATGTAATAAATTGCAGTTAATTGGTGTTGATATGTTTATAGCTGACATTTATGAGATAGAAAATAATAAGCGTTTAGTAAAAGATTTTGAAATTAAGGCTTTTTGTTTAGCTTTAAATATTACATTGGATGAATTATTTGATAATACGGATAAATTTTTTGAACACTAGAATTTATATGGTGTTCTTTTTTATATCTTCAATAATGTTATTATAAACTTTAAATAAATATGATAGATTCAATCTTTATATGTTTTTTCATTAATAAAATCCTTGCTTACAAGCTGAGTTTGTAAGCAAACTAAAAAAATTATTATAGCTTTTAATTTTATATAGTTAGTTCAAATCAATCATATTTTTAACTACATTAAGCCTTTTTTCTGTAATTTATATATATCATTCTATATTTACTTTTACATTTATTTATAAAATTTGATATTATCTGTGATAATTATTCTAAAAATATAATTACAATGTTTATTATACTAATTCACATTGTTTTAGTCAATACAATAGAATATATATTTTTCATTAATTTTCAGTAAAATCAATTAACAAAAATTTATCTACATTTTTCTACATTTTGTAAATTTTTAAAAACTTCAAATAATAATAAAAAATTATCTTCAATTGATAATCTTTTAAATAGTTATATATATTATAATTTGTCGTAAAGTTTATTAGGTTAGTATTCTTTATAATCAATAAGAACTTTATTTATTCTCATTCCATATATATTATAATATGCTCTATATGTAGTTGAAGTCAATTTATTATTTTTAGCATCCATATATACATATTGTCCCGTTCTTATCGGAACAAATATACTCAATAGAATTACTATAACTATAAGAACAGCATAAATTCTCTTTTTCAATTACATCTCTCCAATACAAATTATTCAAACAAATTTTGATCACATTCAACATTTTATTTTAAATAAATCATTTGCATTCAACTTAGCTCTCTCTAACTTATCTTGAATTATTTTATCAGTATATTTTTTCTCATATAAGTCAAGATATCTGTCAATCTTATTACTATCAAATTTTGAATTTATATAACATGGTCTTTGTAATAGTTTTTGGACAATAAATAATGTAAAAGCATTAGCATCAATCTCTATATCTTGTTTATAAAAACCATCATTACCAAAATTTATATAATTATCAAAATTAGATTTCCAGTTTAAGACAATACTTTCATCTTCTAATGATTCTTTTATGTTTAATATTTGTTGCAATTGAAAAAAATGTCTATATTCGTGAATTATTGAAAATATTTCATCATGGCTTTTTAAATCATGCTTATCTAAATTCATATATATAGTATTAGTATTAGTAAAAAATTTTGCGTTTACATCTATGTATCTAATATTTACATTTTCCTCATTAAAAATAATCTTTTTATTTTTTGCTATTACCAAATTAGGTTTATCTTCCATATCTAATAATAGACTTAAAAATTCAATAAATTTTTTATAATACTCTATTAGTTCCATTTTAATCTCCTTTACAAGTTACATTATTTAAAGTATATAAAAAAAGCAAGTGATTGTAAATATTCTCACTAGTAATTTTTTGTTAATATTCTTTTAATCATTTAATCAACTTGTAGTATATCATAAGCATAAAAAGGTACAACAATTCAGACCATTTTTTTCTAAATATGTTGTACTTTATTTATTTTCAAAAAATTCTTTTATTGCACCATTTACTAATCTTGTAAATGATATTCCTGTCTTTTGATGATATTCATTTAATTTTTTAATATTGTTTTTTCTTAACATTAAATTTCTATAAGTAACAGATTCTCTACTTGGCTTTGCATAATATGTTGGATTATTTCTTTCTATATATTCCTCTATTGCTACATTAATGACATCACTTAATTTTGCATCATATTCTTTTTCTGTTGATAATTTTATTTTTTCATATAAACTATCATCAATATTTATTGCTTTTGCTTCTGTTTTGTTGTCTAACTTATACAACTTATCTCTAATGTTCATAATATCACCTTTCAAACTTATTTATACCCTTTAATTTGTATAATTATACTTGAAAGCTTAATATTATAATACTAGCATTATTTGTTGTAAAATAAACAATCTGAATATGTTAAATCTCTCATAGAAATCTATTTAATCATAAAGTTTTCTTACATTTTCTTTTTCAAGTGAATTTAATTTGATTTTCACTTTGCTTATATTCTCAAAAATAGAAGTAATTTGAGTATCTTTATTCTTTATTGATTCATTAATATTATCTATTTCCTTATATATATCTTCCTTTTCATCTTTAGTTATGTAGCAATTTTCTACTGATTGCCTAACCCTCTCACTCTCTTCCGTTAATTGTCTGTAAATACTGTCATTAAAATGATTTCTAGTATATACTTCAATAATAGTTATAAATATTGTTATAGATAGAACAATAATAATAAAATACTTTAAAACTGATAATCTTCTTTTAATAATATAATCCCCTCCTTCATTATTTTTTCATACTGCATTTTATTTTTTATATTTTAGTTAAGTTTTATTTTTTTATTTATTAATTTTTTCTAAAACTTTGATGAACCTTTTTGTATGCCTGCTTGAAAAGCAATTGCTTTCTCATAATTATTAACATTTTCAAGGCTCTGTTGATATTTCTTTAGTATTTTAAAAACTTCAATATTTTCTGTTTCTATTTTTTTTTCAATTTTTTTTATATCTTCTTTTGATTCTATGTAGTCTTTAGGTGGTTCTTTTATAAAGTCTTTAATCACATTATCTATTGATTTGTAATATTCATTTGAAAATTTAATTTTCATATCGTTATCCCTTCTTTTTATATTATTTTTAATTTTGGTAAATAATAACTCGTAGTAGCTTCTACTACAAAATATCATATTTCATATTATAAAATCAACATAAATTCAAATTTTTTAGGAGATAATTATGCGAACTTATAAAGACCAAATTAATTTTTTCGGTAAAATAATTGAAAATGCTCGACTTGCGCACGATTTATCTCGTGAAGAATTAGCCCAAGAATTACAGTTAAGAGGTATTATTGTAGATAGAAGTTATATTTATCGTATAGAAAAGCAAAAATCAATTATCAAAGATTATGAATTAGTGGCTATTGCTAAAATTTTAGATATTGATATAAATAATTATAAAAACGATTTTTAGTTTTATTAAATATTAAAAATTTTAGACTGCCTTTTATCTTAATCTATATTTTTCCTCTAAATGTCTAAAAAATCTATTTGTTTCTTCAATTATTTCGGAATTTAAGTCATTCCTTAATAAATATTTTGGAATTTTTATTTTTTTTCTTTTGTGTTCAAATTTTATAAATTCTATTTTTTGATTTTCCATATCAATATTTTTTATTTTATATCCTT
>CANRLA010000013.1 GCA_947631315.1 uncultured Clostridia bacterium
AGAAAAGCTCGAATAGCACATATATCAATGTGTTACGAGCTTTTTATTTTTTTCAACTGTTAAAGATGGGATTATACTAGAAAATTTTAGGCTTGTCAATGTTTTTATTAATATTTTAGCCTATTTTGGTTATAATTTTTAATAATTTTTTAAAAATTCTGAAACACTCATTATTTTTGGTTTATCTATATCTATTTCATAAAAATCTTTATCTCCCGTAATAAATATATCAACATTTTCCATAATTGCAGTATGTAAGATAATATAGTCATTATCATCTCTGATTTTAAATAATTTATTTTTTATTTGTGTTGGAGAATGTACCAAAGTATATGGAAATTCATTAAAAAATTTTTGTAAAGTTTCTTGATTTATTTTAAATTTATATTTTATTAACTCATTTAATTCTTCAATTGTATAAGAGCAAATTATAATTTCATAATTGTTAGAAATTTTATAGATTAAATCATTCATTATCTTGCTCTTAAATACAAATGCAGAAACTAGAATATTAGTATCTAGCATAACTTTCATTAAGGTTTATTTCCTTTCTTTTCTAAACCCTTTTATCATATTTACAACATCTTCTTCTGTTTTTAGACCTAGTCTTTCTGCTTCTCCATCAAAAGCATCTTGAACTTTCTCTAATGCTAACATTGCTGAATTTTTAATAACAATATCTTTACCTTTTTGCAAAAAAATTATTTTGCTCCCTTCTTTAAGTTTTAGTTTTTCTCTGATAGATTTTGGTATTGTTATTTGGCCTTTAGTTGTTACTTTTGCTAATTCCATAAAATCACGTCCTTCCTTACTTTCCTTACTTGTATTATACGTCATATTTTCTAAAATATCAATATAATTTTATAATTTAATTATGATTATTTATTCTATAAAATATTTTTTATGTGATTTATATAGAATTTATCTTTTTTATACACTTCAATTACGTCAAATCTTATCTTTCGTTTTTCTAATTTATTTTTATAAATATAGAATTTGCTTGCATTTAAAATATGCTTTTGTTTTCTTTTGTCGACAGCATCGATTGGACATCCATAATTTGTATTTCTTCTTGTTTTTACTTCAATAAAAACTATTTCATCTTTATCTTTTGCAATTATATCTATTTCTCCTTGCCTACATCTAAAATTCCTTATTATTAACTTATATCCATTATTGATTAAATATTGAGTCCCAATCTCTTCTCCTGTTTTTCCTAATTCATGTCTTTCGTACATCTTATATATTTATCTCCTGGCAAGCTTTCTATAAATCCATCTACTTCTAGCATAAATAATATTTCATTTACTTCACTTATCTTTTTATTTACTCTTTTAGATATTTCATCTGCTGTCTGTGGCAAGGCACATAAATTATCATATATTTCTTTGAATCTACCTTCTATTTGAGGTTTTAGTTCTTTTTCATCTCCTAATAAGTCCAATACATCTTGCACTGACATTACAAGTTCAGCTCCTTCTTGCAATAACTTATTAGTTCCATAACTATTTTTTTGACTAATATTCCCTGGTATACAAGCAACCTCTTTCTTTTGCTTGAAACCGCATCTTGCTGTAATTGTACTACCGCTTCTATATTTTGCCTCAATAACTAATATCAAATCTGCTAACCCACTTATTATTCTATTTCTTCTAGGAAATCTACTCATTTCTACATCTTCATCTTGTTCCCATTCACTTACAATTGCTCCGCCATTTTTTATTATATTTTCTGCTAAAACTTTATTTTCTGTTGGATATATTTTATTTAAACCTGACGCTATAACTGCAATTGTTTTACCCTCATTTTGCATAGAATTTATATGTGCTATTGTATCTATGCCTATTGCTAGTCCACTTATTATACATATTCCCATCTTTGAGAGTTCTCTAGCAAATCTTTCCGCTTGGCTTTTACCATAAGGTGTACAATTCCTTGACCCTACTATTGCTACAGATTTTTTATTTAATAAATCTATATTTCCTTCTATATAAAGCTTTTGGGGACAATTTTTTATTTTTAATAATTTACTCGGATAATTTTTACTTTTATTGGTTAATGTTTCTATTTTAAAATTTTATAATCCATTTTTTTATGGATTATCTCTCCTTTCTTTTAAGATTTTGGAATATTTCGTTAATCACATCTAAGCATTTCTTATTTTTCTATTTTGCATAATTTTTGATTTTCATTTTTTTCTTATTTATTTTTGATTTTTTATCTCTTATTATTTTTTTATTTTAATTTTCTATATTATGATATTTTTTATCTAAACTTCTATATTGAATTGCTTCTGCAATATGTCTTTTTTCAATATTTTCTGTTCCTTCTAAATCTGCTATTGTCCTTGCTACTTTTAGTATTTTACTATGTACTCTAGCACTTAATCCTAACTTTTGATATGCTTTCTTTAATAGTTCTTTACTTTCATCATTTATTTTGCAATACTTTTCACATTGACTAGAATTAAGCCCTGCATTCGAAAATATTTTTTCATTTTTATATCTTATTTCTTGAATTTTCCTTGCTCTATCAACTCTTTCTTTTATTTGACTAGATGTTTCTTGTACTTGAGAATTTAATTTATCATAACTTACTCTTTGAACTTCTATTTGAAGGTCTATTCTATCTAAAAGTGGTCCACTTAATTTATTCATATATTTTTTTATTTCATTTGGACTACAATTACATCTTTTATAATTTGAACCATAATAACCACAAGGGCATGGATTCATCGATGCTACTAATACAAAATTGCAAGGATATGTAAGTGTTTGATTTAATCTACTTATTGTTACTTTTTTATCTTCCAATGGTGCTCTCAAAACTTCCAATGTGTTTTTATCAAATTCTGCAATTTCATCTAAAAACAACACTCCATTATGCGCTAGACTTATTTCTCCTGGCTTTGGTATTCTTCCACCACCAATTAATGCAGTTGTTGTTATTGTATGATGTGGGCTTCTAAATGGTCTAGAAATTATAATATTTTCATTACTTTTTAGAGTTCCTGATATACTATGAATTTTTGTTGTTTCTAGTGATTCTTCAAAGCTTAAATCAGGTAATATTGTATTTAACCTTTGTGCTAACATTGTTTTTCCGCGCTCCTGGACTGCCTATTAATAGAATATTATGACCTCCTGCTGCCACAATTTCTAAAGCTCTTTTTACATTTTCTTGTCCTTTTACATCGGCAAAATCTATATCATATTTATTTGTTTTTTTATTTACTTCTTTCCATGTTGATTTCATTTCTTGAAGCTCTTTTTTTCCTTTTAAGTATTTAATAATTTCACATAGTGTTTCTGCTCCAAGTATTTTTATTCCATCAATTAGTTCTACTTCTTTTAGATTTCCTTTGGGAATTATTATTTCTTTTACTCCTAATCTTTTAGCTTCTATGCAAATTGGTAGTATTCCATTTATTTTATTTATTCTTCCATCTAATGATAATTCTCCTATAAAAACTGTGTTTTCTATTTTTTTACTAATTTTTATATTTTCCATACTAAACAGCACTCCCATTGCAATTGGCAAATCGAGATATGAACCTTCTTTTCTAATATCGGCTGGTGCTAAATTTACTAAAATTCTCCTACTAAATAGTTCATATCCTGAGTTTTTTATTGCTGCTCTTACTCTTTCTTTTGACTCCTTAATACTTGTATCAGGAAGTCCTACTATTTCCCATTCAGGAAGACCTCCTGAAACATCTACTTGAACATTTACAATATATCCCTCTAATCCTTTAAGAGACATACTTTTTATTATTGAAAGCAATATTTCTCCTTTCTTATATAGTAATCGTTAATATAAAACATAGCTTTAATTTACAGGATTAGTAATTAGAAATAATTACTTTAGAATTAATTTTTTTGACTTTTAATTTAAAACTTTAGAAGTATAATTTTTTTACAAAAAAACGAAGCTAAGATTTTCTATGCTATAAATAACTTAGAAAATCTAAGCTCCGCATAATTCTCCTCTACGTCAAGTCCATCGTCTTCGACGATGACTTTCCTAGAGTATAAAAAATAACCTTGTTATATTAATGAAGTAATTATACTACCATAATTTGACAAGGTCAAGTAAAATCGTATTCCATTTTTCGACAAAATTCTACTAGATTTTATTTTATCCATTTTTATTAATTTTTAGATTAATAATTTTTTATATAAAGACTTCTTTTAGTCTATTGTTGTACTTGTTCTTCCTGTTCCTAGCACATCTTCTTGTAATGATCTCCAAGTGTTGCAACCTATTATGCCATCTACTGCCAAACCTTCTCTTTGTTGATATCTCCTTACTGCATTTAAAGTTTTACTTCCAAATATTCCATCTAATCCACCTGTGTCAAATCCTAAAGTGTTTAAATCATCTTGTGCAATCATTACATAAGAACCTCTTGATCCATTGCTTATAAGTGGATATCCTCCTGTAGAACATGCTGGATTTCCTCTTCTTTTATCAAAATGTACCCATGTTGGAGTAAGTGATTTTGGTTCAACATATGACCATACACCTGAATTTCTTGCACTGTTATATAGGTTATTTCTTTGAGTATCATTTAATGTTTGACCTACATCAAATGCTAAACCTGCATAATGTTGAGAAAATGTTCCGTGTCCACCCTCCCATGGTCTTTTAAATGCGAAACCTACTGGTATTGGGCCTCCATAAATATATCTTTGACTATTCCAAGATACCATTGCTCTTTTTTCTGTCCAAAGCAAATTGCTTTTACTTGAACCTCTAAATTCTCCCACTGTTAAAGTTCTATTTGTAACATAAGGCATTGCCTCTTTTTCTCCTCTATAGTATGTTTCCATACGATTTGTATCATTATTATAAACTTTTATTTTTGCCATACAAAATTTCAATCCTTTCTTGTTTCTCTCTAGGAGTAACATTCAGAAATGAAAGAGTACTTTCTTTCAAACTATTCCTCCATTATATTTATACTTTATGCAAAATATTTTTATTTTGTTATATAAATTTGTGAATAATTTTTTTACTTTAGAAAATAATAAATATATATTTTTTAGAAAGGACCGGTTAATATGGCTAATTTAAGTCAAATTGAATTACAAAATTTAAAACATTTTATTTCATCTTCAAGCATTGAAAATACTAAATTAACTTCTTATAGCAGTACATCTGTTGACCCACAAGTAAAGCAACTTTTTACTAAAGCTGCTCAAGATAGTCTAAATACTAAAGAAACATTAATGACTTTTCTTAATAATTAAATTTATTTGTTAAGTTTTTATAATAAGATTTATTGAAAATTAATTATTATTTATTTATAAAAATAAGGAAGGATAAAATATGGATGAGAAAACTATGTTAAATGACATTTTAGAACAGACTAAGTCTAAACTTACTTGCTATCAAAATGTAATTTCTGAAACAGAAAATATAGAGCTTAGACAAACTTTAAAACAACTGCGTGACAATTTAGAAAGCTTTCAATATGAACTTTTCAAAGTTGCAAGTTCAAAAGGATATTATATTCCTGCTCAACCTGCTACTGAGAAAGAAATTCAAAAAGTAAGAAAAGATTTAGAAAATTTGTAAAAACATAAAAAATTTGGATTAAAACTATAACCCAAATTTTTTATTTTATATTTAATCTTTTTATTAATTTTCTATATTATCTTCTATATTTTTTATATTATTTTCATTTTCTATAACATTTACATTTTTAGCTACTTCTTTATCTTTAAGTCTTACATTAATAAAATCTTCAATTACAAGTTTTATAAGTGTGATTATTGGAACTGCTATAAACATTCCTATTACTCCAAAATATGCTCCTCCCACTGTAACTGCAAAAATTACAAGTAATGGACTTATCTTTAATCTTGAACTTGTTATTCTTGGATTTATAATATTAGCATCTATTTGTTGTAAAATTATAACTACTATTGCCATTATTAATGCTTGTTTCCAGCCTCCCGTTAAAAGTGTAATTATTATGGATATTGCAACACCAACAATTGCTCCAAAGTATGGAATAAGATTTGATATTCCTATGAAAACTCCTAAAAGTAGAGAATATTTTACTCCTATTATTGACATTGCAATACTTGTTACTGCTGCAACTACAAAAGCATCTATAACTTGGCTTGATATAAAATTAACAAATATTTCGTTTCCCGATGTAAAATATTTATTAAATTTTCTATATCCACTATCTTTCATTACTGATTTAGCAAATTTATTTATAAATTCTACTATTGACTCTCTTTGAGCTAATATATATATTGAACATACAATTGCTATGAAAATATTTACTATCGATTTTACTGCACCGAATGCTGAATCTATATATGTTTTAATTTTTTCCGGTGTAAACATTTCTTCAAAGTTAATTTTTTGAATATACTCAACTATTGGCTTTAATATATTATTTTGAATCCAAGGTGCTATATCAAAATTTATCTCATCTGCGCTTATTGCGTTATAATAACTTTGTATATTACTTACCAAGTCTTCTATACTTCCAAATAATACTGGTATGATGAATTTGATAATTATTGAAATTGCTGCTATTGCTAGAGCATATACAATAGCAATGCTTAAACCTCTTGTATGTTTTAATTTTGTCTTTTTCTTAAATAAATTTTCAATCTTTTTTGATGGAAGATACAAAACATAAGCTAGTATTATTCCTATAACAAATGGCATTAATATATAAAATAAATTAGCTAGCCATTTTCCTATTCCTGAAAAATTATCTAAAAATTTGTATATTACTATTAGAACAATACCTATAGATACCCAATATATCCACTTTTTGGTTCCCATTATCTTCTCTTTTTTCATAGATTTCCTCCATTTTTATTTTAATAATTTATACAGATTATAAATCTATTTCTAGTTCTATTGGACAGTGATCACTTCCTAAGATTTCTTGATGAATTTTAGCATCTATTATTTTTTCTTTAATTCTATCAGATACTATAAAATAGTCAATTCTCCAACCTGCATTTTTTTCTCTAGCTTTAAACATATATGACCACCACGTATAACACTCTTTCTTATCAGGATATTTATATCTAAAAGTATCAACAAAATTACTATCTAATAAAAGTGTCATTTTGCTTCTTTCTTCATCTGTAAATCCTGCATTATGATGATTACTTGATGGATTTTTTAAATCAATTTCTTTATGTGCAACATTAAAATCACCACAATAGATAACTGGTTTTATTTTATCTAGTTCTATTAGATATTCTCTAATCTTATCTTCCCATTTCATTCTAAAATCTAGTCTTTCTAGTTCTCTTTTAGAATTTGGGGTGTAGCAATTAACTAGATAGAAATTATCATATTCACAAGTTATAATTCTGCCTTCATTATCATCACCATAAGTGACTGAAATTGGCTTAATTTTTGAAAATACTGCTGTACCTGAATATCCTTTTTTCTCAGCACTATTCCAGTAATTAAATTCTCTTAATTTTTTCATATTTTCATCTATTTGTTCTTCTTGAAGTTTTGTTTCTTGTATGCAGAATATATCTGCATTTACTTTTTCAAAAAAATCATAAAAACCTTTATTTACAGCTGCTCTTATACCATTTACATTCCAAGAAATAAGTTTCATATTTTACCACCTTTAAAACTAAGAAATATATTTCAAATTCGCTTTTTAACGATATTTTTTAAAATAGAAAAAACTGAACGCCATCTAGACATCCAGCTCTTACATTGATTACATTACATTAAAATACCAATTTCCACCTATGCAAACACTTCCTGATGTCTTATATCCTCTAAATGATAGGTATTTATGGTTTCTTTTTCCATTTAATGCGTCTAAAACTGCTTGTTTTACATAACTTGCATAATTTCCATTTAATCTTCTTTTCCAGTTAGAGTCTATAGAATAACAAAATTGTCCTTTGGCTTCATATTGTGAAAGTGGGTCTGAACCTCGACTTTTCCAACTACTACTTTGTGTTCTGTTACAAGCAGTTGTTATAACTGCTAAAGCACCATCATAACTTGAACTACATTCTTGTGCTGTTATTGCACAAAGTAAATCTAAATCTGATTCTGAGTAAGACCATTTTCCTTCTCCAACATATACAGCACTACTTCTTGAGGTAACAGTTACTGTTCTTACTTCAACTATCTTATTAACTGGTTCTTTTATAACTGTGCTTGAAACTTCAGTTCTTTCAATTTCTTCACCATTTTGATATTTTACTCTATAAACAACTTCTCTAATTCCATTTTGACCTATTTGTGTAACTCTATTTTGTACATCACTACTTCCGTTTGATACATCTTTTGTAATTGTTTCAAATGGAATTTCTTCTTGTATTGTTATCAATTTTTCAACTATAGATGTATAACTTTGTAAAATTTCTTCTGCAGAGAAATATTCCTCTTTAGCAAGTTCTACTTGATCTGCACTAGTAATTGTTATAGTTTTATTATCATCTGATAACTCATCATTAATTTTTGGAGTTACATTTTCATTTTCTAATAATACAATGTGGTTTTCAGCTAATATGTCTGATACTTTTTTGCTTGTAGTCATTACATTCATTTCATAACCACTTGAAAGTACTATTTTAACTGAAATTAATTTTTCGTTTGAAGCCATTACTCCAATCATACCCATTATAATAAATAGTACTAATACAATTGCTAGAATTCTTTTTAATGGTAATAACGATTTCTCGGGCTTCGCTTGTTTACTTGTTCGTTTTCGCATAAAACCTCCTAACTTAAAGTAACACAATATTAATTATAGCATTTTTAGTATTATATGTCAAATTTTCTAAAATTTGTTATGTAAACTCTAGTAATATTTTTTTATTTTTTTGATTATTGACGATATTGATTAGAATTATTCATAACTTCAGGTTTTAAATAATTTAAGCTAGTCCAAATTTTAACAATAAAATTTTTTGTTAATAAATTATATTCAGAAAATTTAATTTTATGTTTACATTTTTTATTTTTCCATTTTTGCTATTATCATTTTATAATTACCATTATATAATTATGGTTATATTGTACTATTATATTATTACCATAGTATTACTATTTCTTTATATTTTTATTTTTGTTATTTTATTTATCATTTTATTTCTCATATTTTTACAACTTTCATATATACTTTATTTAGAGGTGTTTTTCTTTGATTAAGTTTATGAAAAAATATAAGAAAACTTTATTTTTATCTATTTTTATAATTTTAATTGTAACTATATTTTTAATAAATTATTGTTTTATTAGCATTGAAACTTCGGCTTCTGTAGATGTTCCATATATTTGGAGCAAATCAATTAGTGTAAAAAAAGATTTTATTAAATGGATAGATTTTAATGTAAGCGTTGAAGCCTTAAATGCAACATATAAATTGGATGTTGATTCTTATGAAAATAATCCGCATTATAATTGGATAGAACTTTTGGCTTTACTTGCTTGTAAATATGGTAATAATTTTAATAAATTTAATCAAAAGGATTTAGATTCATTTGCTAAACAGATTAAAGAAAAAGGGAGTGCTCTTGAAGTTGCAAAGAATATGAAATATTATGATTATTACTATGAAGCTTATTCTGCTATTCTTTGTGAATTTTTAGGTTTTCGTGATGATGAAACTTATGGATTAAAAGCTTTTTTACCAATTGCAAAAAATTATTCTTTTTCTCATTATAAAGATTTTGGAACTTCCAGATCCTACGGTTTTTCAAGAACTCATCTTGGTAATGATTTGCTTGGTAGTATCGGCACTCCTATTATTGCCGTAGAGAGTGGTACTGTTTTCCATCTTGGTTGGAATCAATATGGTGGATGGAGAATTGGAATTAGAAGTTTTGATGGTCAAAGATATTATTACTATGCTCATTTAAGGAAAAATCACCCTTATGTGCCTGATTTAAAAGAAGGTATGACTGTAAATGCTGGTGATGTTATTGGTTATCTTGGTATGACTGGATATAGCATTAAGGAAAATGTAAATAATATTAATATTCCTCATTTGCACTTTGGTATGCAAGTTATCTTTGATGAATCTCAAGTAGATACTAGTAAGGAAATTTGGATTGATGTTTACAATATTATTGAATTTTTGAAGAAAAATCGCTCTAGTGTTTATATGAGTAATTCAGAAACACAAGACTACTCTAGAGTTGAGTAAATTTTTTATATTTATGTTTTATATTATAAGAAATTTAAGGTTTATACAAACAATCCGATACTCTTAATTTTTATGTTGAATATTTTTTTTAATTTTATGAATAGAGTTTATAAAAGGGGCTATCTTTGAAGTCACTAAAATATTAGATTTTTCTAACTTTTTAGGCACACTTCATCATCATAGCCCATGTTTTTTTATTAATTTTTATATTTTGACTATTATAAAGATATTGTTTCTATTAATTCTTTTATTTCTTTTTCTTCTAAACCTGTTAATTCTTCTATATATTTTAAATCTTTTCCTTCTTCCATTAATTTTTTTGCTATTTTTATTGCTTTATCTTTTTCTCCATCTTTATAACCTTTTCTTCTTATGGCTTTTTCATCCATTATAGCTTTTTGTCTCAAAAATGCTAATCTTTGCATTTTCTCATCTTCACTCATCTCTTTTACTGTTATCACACATTCTTCTATTTCTTTATTATCCTTCATAATTTCTCTTACCTCCTTCGAGTCCGGATTATTTAGAAATAACATCCACTGTGCTTTCTCATTGTTCTTATTCTTTTCATACTCTCTCAATGCTTTTCTTAGATTTATTATATTGATTTCTAGTAGCTCTGTCAATATTTTTTCACGTTTTTTCGTCTCTATCAACTTCCATTTTGTCTCCATTTCATCTATTTCTTTTATTTCTCCTATTTCAAAATCTACTATTGCTACTAAGACTACTCTTTTTACTTCTCCATAGTCTTCTCCTATTTTCATTTGGTCTGAATATAGGTTTCTTTGGGATGATTTTTACTAAACAGACTTTGAAATACTACATCAATTTTTGGAATTAACATTTTAAAATCTTTTTTATTTTTAGACATAAAATTTCCTTTCATTATTTAGATTTAATTTTTTTATGAATTTTTAAGAATTAAAAAATATTTGAAAAAAATTATGTTTTGATTATAATGCCAAAATATGACATAAGTCAAGAATTTTCGTATAACACATTTTTACAAAATTCGACATTTTATTTAAGTGTTAAATTCGGGTTTTATTACATTTTTTGATTTTTTTCAATAGAAATATCAATAAAATAAATCATATAAATTACTTATTCAGAGCTCTCTATATGATTTATTTTCTTTACAATTTATTCAAATTTCAAAGTTATCGTCATCTTTCCAGCCTCATTCACTGTCGAAGTCATCTCACACCCATTGGATGCTAAATCGATGGTAACTAATGGGCGAAGTGCAAGCGAGAGACCACCCGTAAAACCGAGTAGAGTTACACAAGGCGGCCCCGGCCACAAAGCTGTCGCCACTATTAGCGCCCACAAGCTGCAAACCAAAATCACAATAGCTCTCATAGAGATGGACATAGCGGCCTGCGAGCCAGTACGGTTCAGCCAAATCTCCAGTAGCTTTCTTGAATATTAAATCGTAATATGCATCATCTATAAATTCACTTTGATTATAACTATGAATATAACCTGATTGTTTGAATGTGGTACTTTTATCTCCCTGATTCATTTTGCCTGTCATTTGATCATCTTTTGTACCTATTACTTCCCATTTCTTACATTCCTCATCTCCTCCTGTTGCTGTTTTTTCTTTTTTGTTATATTCATATTTCCAGTTTTTATCATTGTCATTCCACATCTTTGGATATTGATTATATTCATTATATGTTTTCGATTCTCCAAAATGTATTAAATTTTCATCATCACTATTAGTCGTGACTTCTTCCCAAGTATTATCGCCGTTTCCTTTATGTTTATATTTCGTATAGTCATAAGTACTTACTTTCTGTATATCTGTTCTTTTTAAATTTGTTGCTATTGCTCCTTTGGCTTCATTTGAATATAATGTTTTACATATTTTCTCTATTGCCCATACTCCATTATTATATCCTGCTGCTCCTTGTAATGTTAATGTTGCCGTTGTTGGGTCTCCTATTATCCTTAATATATTTCCATCAAAGTCCCATACTCTCCAGTTCATTTCATCATCTTCTGTAAATGTTTGACTTCCATCTTCTTGTATATTTTCATTTGCTATTGCATTTCCATTAGCATCTGTCTTACCATTACTTACCCCTGATGTTGTTCCTTCTATTGTTACTTCTTCTTCTTTACTTGCAGGCTCATACCCTTCTACTGTCGCTCCTACATATTCACTATACAGTTGCGTTGATATTTGTCTTATTGCTTCTTTTTCCTCACTTTGTGCTTCTTTATAATCCTCTACTGCTTTCTTTGTTTTGTTAAATAAACCATCATCTGATAACGCTATATTTAATGTTACTCCTGCTAAGATTAACAAGATTATTATTGTTATTACTAAGGCAATTAATGTTATTCCTTGTTCTCTTAAATTTTTGCTCTTTATTTTTTGTACTTTTAAATTTTCTTTGTCCTTTATCAAGTATTCTTTAGTATCTCTCATCTAGCTTTCCTCCTGCTTACAAATTTTATAAATTTATTATGTTGATTTTATTAAGGTAAAAACTTAATAAAAAAAGAATAAATCTCATAATTAGCCTGTATTAATGCTTTTCATAAGTTTTATTCTTTTCATTTTTTATTGTTTTGTTATTTATTTTTAATTTTTATAATCTTGATTTAATACTGTCAGTATGCTATATTTTTAATATATTAATTATTATTAAGTTTTTACATTAATAATGAAAATTAATATAACTTTAGATAATTTTCTATTATTTTAATTTTCTAAAAAGATAATCACATTTAAATTTATTTAAAAAAATTACACACTTTAATTGACAAAGTCATTTTTATATTATATTAAATATTTTTTTTGCATTTTCATAAGTAGCTATTGCTATTTCTTCCAAGCTTATCTTTCTAAAATCTGCTATTTTCTGTGCAGTGTATTTTACATTCCTAGAGTCATTTCTAGTTCCTCTGACTGGTTCAGGTGCTAGATATGGGCTATCTGTTTCAATTAATAACCTATCTAAAGGTACTAAATTTGCTATCTCTTCTGCATTCTTTGAATTTTTAAATGTTATTGGGCCTGCAATTGATATATAAAATCCCATTTTTAACCCTTCTTTTATTAGCTCTCTATTAAATGGACAACAATGGAATATTCCTTTTTTATTTACTGGATTTTCCTTAAGAATTGATATTGTATCTGTTACCGCTTCTCTTGTATGTATTATTATTGGAAGATTATATCTATTTGCTATTTCAATTTGTTTTACAAATGCTGTTTTTTGCCAATCTTTATTTGTGTCATAATGATAATCTAATCCTATTTCTCCAACAGCTACTATTTTTGAATTATTATTTAATTCTTTCTGCAATATTTTTTCTACTTTATCCACATCTTCTTCCCAATTTGTGTATAAATCATTTGGTGAAATTCCTACTGATGAATAAATATATTCATATTTTTTAGATAATTCTATTGCTTTTAGGCTTCCTTCTATGTTATAACCACAACTTAATATTTTAGTAATCCCTGAATTATATATTTCAGGGATTAGTTCTTCTCTATCAATATTAAATTTTTCATCATCCAAATGTGCATGAGAATCAAAAAGTTCCAAGTTTTTTCTCCTATCTCTATTCTATAGTTACAACAGCATTCGCAATTGCATAGTCCTTTATATGCGATAAACTTATATCAATATCTTTTATATTCATATATATATCAATAAAATTTACATATGGTTTTCCATTTTCATCATTTTCAATTTCTACATTTTTCCATGATATAGAATACTTATCTCCTAAATAAATAGAAATTGCTTTATATATTGCTTCTTTTGCTGCGAACCTAGCAGAATAATGTTCATATTTAGTCATTTTCTTGCTTTCACAGTATTTTATTTCTTTTTCTGTAAAAACAGTTTCTATAAATTTTTCATTACTTTCTATTGCTTTTTTTATTCTTTCAACTTCAATGATATCCGTTCCAACTGTCACTTTCACTTTTAATTTTATCCCTTCTTATCTTGCTTTTTTATGAAATTTTAACAATAAAGTCAATTTACAATCTCTTATTTTTTTATCTATTAGGCTAGATAATTTCCTAAATTGATTATTCCTATAATTATTAATACAACTAAAAGAATTATTATAAATCTTTTATACATTAGATTTTCATTTAATTTATTGTTTTTATATAATAAATCAAATTGATTCTCTAATGAAATATATATTTTATCTAGCTTAAATTTATCTTTTATTTTATTACAAAATTGATCTTTATCAGTTTCAGTTATATCGAAAACTTCTTGTGTAAATTGAACGAAACCATTTCTTGTTTTATCAAATAAATCAGGGTTTTGAAGATCTTTGCTTAGCTTATTTAAATATATCAATTTATATAGTTCTAGTATATATGCGTATTTATGTTCTTCCTTATCATCTATTAATTCATAAGCGTCTGTAGACCTTAAATTAATTTCTTCCATTTCTTTTAGGCTTTCGTATTTTGTTAAAGCTTTAAGTAACTTTTTATCATCTATGATTGCAAAGCATACTCCTGTATCAAAGCAAATAACTATATTATCGCCTTTTTCAAATACATTACAAGTATAACTACTACATACTGCAGCCTTTAAATCATTTTTCATTTTTTTATAGTCATTTATTTCTTCTTTTAGATTCATATCAAATGACCAAAATAAGTATTTTCTGATATTTGGCAAGAAATAATCATATACTGCTTTGTCTTTCTTTTTATCAAATATTTTTAAATTAAACTTATCTTCTAATAGTAATTCATAATATCCTGCCATTCTCTTTTCATCAATTAAATAAGGATAAATTTTCTTTTGTTCCATTTTTTTCTCCTTTTACAATAGGTTTATAAGACTTTTTATTCTATTACATCTGTGTAATAATTTGCATTTAGGTCAGGAGCTAAGTGCCACTTTCCTATAAAACTTATAACTGTATTTTGGCTAAATTCATATTTTGGCTCTACTACAACTTTCCCTGTGGTGTCTATTGCTCCCCATTTTCCATTTTTCTTAATAGCTGCATATCCATAATCATTTTGTTCTGTTGCATCATCGTAAATATAATTTACTACAACATTTCCGTTAGCATCTACAAATCCATATTTATCACCTTTTTTTGATAAATATAATGTATTTGCTGAAAGTACATCTTTAATATCTTTTTCTTCTAATTTGAAGTTAAAATATTTATATTCTCCATCTTCTCTTACTTTAATATATCCTAGTTTTGTATCTATTGTTGATACTATTCCTGATGTTTTAACTTGAAATAATGTGTCTAAAATATCTGTTTCTCCATCTTCCTTTTCTGCCTCTATAAAACCTTCGTCCATATAAGATATAAAATCATACTTAAAATCTACTTGAGTTTGTCCTGATGTATTAATTATTCCATATTTGTTATCCTTTTTAGCTATATAATTGCCATCAAAAGCATATTTAAGTTCTTCATATTCTTGTGGAATTATAATATCTCCCTCTGCTGAAATTACACCATATTTTCCATTGTTTTTTACCACAATATTGCTATTATCAATGCTTATAGCTTCTGAGAATGAATTTAAAAGCTTTGTTTTTCCATCAGCCGTAACTAATTTTATATCTTCTCCTTCTTTTACAACATACATATCGCTTCCGCAAATATTCATGATTTTTGTGTATTTACATTCTAATATCTGCTTTTTATTGTAATTAATTAGTCCATATAGTCCATCTTCGTTCTTTACTATATATCCATCTTCGTATTTATTTGTGAGTGGAAGTATTTCTGCATATAAATTCTCTATAATAACGCTTCCAGCATTATCAACTAAGCCTTTTTTTCCATCAAGTTCTGTTACTAAACTTTTTGATACTTTTCCTAGCGGAGTTATTGAATCATATTGTGGAGCTATTAATTCTTTTCCATTAAAGTTAATTAATCCGTATTTTCCATCTTTTTCAACTTTTAGCACATTTGTATCATAGAAAATTGTACCATTTTCATCAATATTTTGCATTGCTTCTACTTGTTCATAAGTACTATATAATTTTTCTCCTTTATCATTTATTGCAAAAGATCTATAATTTTCGTTTTCTACATCAACATCCTCTTGACATATAAATATATTCTTTGTAGAGTCAGGAATAATAATCATATTGTCATATTTTGCATCTACTACTATTTCTCCTTTTGAATTTATTACTCCCCATTTGTCATTTGTATAAACTGTTATGTATGAATTAGCAACATTTTTACCTTTAGCAACGTCTACTTTTGGAATTCTAAGCATAAGAACAATTATCATTATTAATACTGCTATTACAAATATAGTCGCTACTACTTTTTTCTTATTAAGTTTAGGCTGACCGTCATATCTTTTTCCTCTACTCATATATTTCACATAGTATAAAAAACGGAGCTAAGATTTTCTATGCTATAAATAGCTTAGAAAATCTAAGCTCCGCATAATTCTCCTCTACGTCAAGTCTATCGTCTTCGACGATGACTTTCCTAGAGTATAAAAAATGATATACTATAATCTCCT
Organism: uncultured Clostridia bacterium; assembly: GCA_947631315.1. Taxonomy (GTDB): domain Bacteria; phylum Bacillota; class Clostridia; order TANB77; family CAG-508; genus CAG-793. The sequence continues at coordinate 16,689 of CANRLA010000013.1, forward strand.
TTCTAATAAATTAATATAAATTTTTTAATTTATATTTATTATAAAAGTCAATTATAATATATCAAGTTTCTGCTTTTTTTTCAATAGAAAAACATAATTATTTTTTTATTACTTTTATTGCAATTACGCTCATATCATCTTTTGGTCTACCCATGCAATTATCCCTTGATTCTCTTAATATAATGTCTGCAATCCTTTCAGGTACATCAGTTTGTATGTCTTCAAGCAAATATTTTAGCCATAAATCCTTATTTGCATATTCTGTGGATGAATCTAAGATTCCGTCACTACATAAAACTATTATATCTCCATCTTCTAAGTCTTTATCATAAGTATCAACTTTCGTATCATTCATTATTCCTGTTGGAAGTGAATTAGATTTTATGATACTTACATTTTTGTTTCTTTTAAAATATGTTGGGCAAGCTCCACTTTTTATTAATTCGACTGTTCCTGCATAAAGGTCCAGTATTCCAATATCAAGAGTTGCATAACTTTCTTTTTTATTTGCTGAAAGTAATGCTGAATTAATTAATTTTAAAGATGTATCTTTTTCAAATCCGGAACTTAATAGTCTTTCTAGCATACTAATTGCAAGTGTACTATTTTTTCTAGCTTCATCTCCTGAGCCCATTCCATCACTTATTGCAAAAAGATATTTTCCATCTCCAAGTCTAACACTCGACATTGAATCACCTGAAATTGCTACCCCATCTTTTTTACATTTAGCAATTCCTGTTTGCAATAAATATTTGTCATCTGACAAGTATGTGTATGAGCATATATCTTTATTTAGTCTTATTCCACATTTTTGGTCTTGAATAGTGAATTTTTCATTAAATACACCTGAAATACTTCTTGCTATCTGCTTAATAGGACATAAATTTCCAGTTTCATCTTCACATAATTTTGTATAAGTACTAACTATAACCCTTCCTGATGGCTCTTTTTTTATTTTGAGGTCACTTAAATATATATTTTTATCTTTTAAAGATTTGATTATTTTTTGTTTTTGTTCTTTAAATATTTCATCTTCTGATTCAACAAAATCTTCTGTAATGTTTTCAATTGCTGATTTTACAGTCTTTAGTTGGTCTGACATATTTTTATTTGCTTCATCAAACTTCTTTTGCCAAATTATATTTGATTTACAAATTCTCCACGCTGAATTAACTGCATTTAGTATCTCTCTAATTTCTTTTTCTTGAGCATTTTTTTCATCATTGTTATCTGAATTCATTAAGTAAATATTATGATTCGTAAATATACTAATTATTGCATTTTGTGTAAGAACTCCATTTTCTATTAAATAGTCAAAAATATCTCTTAAAATATTATCCTCATTGTTATATATATAGTCATATAACAAATTATCTTCCATTCCATCAATTGCTTTTATAATTTCTTCTTCAAAACTTGTTTCATTTTTTTCATAAAGTTCATCTTTTTTATAATTGTTAGCAATATCTGATATAGTCTTTGAAATACTATTTAACTTAATAAGTGTTTCATCACTTGCCTCTAACGTTCTACCTGCTTCAGGAAGCATTTTCGTTTGCGGGATAATTTCGTTTATATTGATTTTTCTATTTTTAGGCATTGCAAGAAGTCCAATAGATGCAATCAGTATTTCTTGATATACTATAATATTAGCTATACCACCATTTGCAGAATATGCTATTAAGACATTTCCTAGTATAAATCCTATTATTACACCTATTTTTCCGAACCTATTTAATAATCCTGATAACATTCCTGATATTGCATATGTTGCAATTAAAATTGGATTTCCATCTCCTATTATTCCTAAAACAATTCCAATAGTTATTCCACTTATACCACCCACTAAAATGCCATTTCTCCAGCCTAATAGTAGTACAATAAATATACATATTATATTTCTAAGTGAAAATGAGAAAATATGAATATTGCTTAATGCTATTGAAGCTATTGCAAATATTAAACTTGCTCCTATTACTTCTTCTATTGAAAATATACTTTTTACTCCATATTTACTAATTACATCAATAGAATTTACAAAAATTTTGTAAAAAATATAGCTTGAAACTCCCATTGTAATAGTTAATAGTAAGTCATAAAAATAAAATCCTTTGAATATTATATTAAAGGCTTGTACTAAAATCACTGAAATAAAAAGATAACTTCCTAACCTTATTTTTTCATTTTCATCTTCGTTTCTAGTAGGCTTTTTTATTAGTACCAGTAAAAGCATTATAATTGATGAAAAAATAAATGAAACTGTACTTGCTCCTCCAAATCTAATTGCTGTTCCTAAAAGACTTGCTATATATACACACGCTATAGGAAGTCCGTTGCTTATACTAGCTGCAAGCATTGCTATTCCAAATGGAGCTAAAACCACAGTATCAACACCAAATCCAACCATTGACATCATAAAGGTTAGTATGTACACTATTATATTTTGAACTTTAAAAATTCTATTTACTATTTCTCTATAATTTATTTTTTCTTCTTTTACATCATAACTTTTTGAAACATTCTGTAACATCCTTACCACCTCTTACTTTTTTAACTTATTTTAATACTAGGAAATTAATTTTTTTGTCAAAATTAGTCCTCTAAATTAAAAAAGTACTCTACAATTTGTGATACAATTTTTCCTTATTCTATCTTAAAATACTGAAAATTACAATAATATTAGAGAAATTTGTAGAAAAAAAGGGACTTTTTCACTGTCCCTTTAATTATATACATATCTTTGTGGATTTATAGCAGTTCCATTATATCTTATTTCAAAATGTAAATGATTTCCTGTTGAAATTCCTGTTGAACCTACTTTAGCAATTATTTGTCCTTGTGCTACTTGTTGTCCAGTTACACAGTTTACTTCACTACAGTGTCCATAAAGAATTACAAGTGAACTTGTTGAACGAACTACTACTACATTTCCATATCCAGAATATCCATGTCCTGCACCGTTTCCAGCAAATATAACTGTTCCTGCTGCTGCCGCTTTTATGGCCGTTCCTTTTGGTGCCGCTATATCTAATCCCTTATGATTATCTCTCCATCTTAATCCATACCTTGATGTTATTGTTCCACTAATAGGCCTAATTAATGTTACCCCTAAATCTGTTGGAACACTTGCTTCATTTACTATTTGTGTTCCTATGTTTTTATATACACTTGAATAAGAATATACTACTTTCTTTTCATATAACTCATTTACACATGTTTCTACATCTTTAAATTCTGCTTTTGCCGTTTCATATTTTTCTACTATTCCTAAGTCTTTGGCATTTGCACTATCCTTAGTTTTAAGTTGCTCTATAACTTGTTCTGCATTTTCAAATGAGTCAACATAAACTTTTTCATTATTTTCATCTGTTATGGCATAATATTTATAATATGGTGTTCCTGCTGATGTAACTCTTTCAAAAATTTCATCATCATTGGTTTCTTCATTATTTTTTAAAAGACATGCCGTATATTGTGGTAAATCGTTTACCTCTACAAATGCAACGTCTGAGCCATTTCCAGTTGAAATATATGTATTAATTCTTTTTTGTAAATTAATCTTATCGTTTGTGTAACCTATAGTTTCTCCATTTAGGCTTACACTGTATGTTTGTCTATATGTTAATTTAATAATTCCTAAAATAATTATTGCGGCAACTGTTAGTATTACAAATAATTTTATTAATGTTCTAACTTTTACTACTACTTTTTTTAATTTATTTATGATACTGTACCTCCAATCTTGCTATTATTTATATCACAAATTACTTATCTTGTCTAGTAAAAAAATTTTGTTTTTTATTATCTTATTACTAATTTGTTAAACTTACTATTTATGTAGTTTTCTAGCTTATTCATAAATTCATCTTTTTTTATTTCTTTTTTTGCAACCATATCTAAACCTTTTTCCCAACTTGCTGTTAATTTTGGATTTAACATATCAGGCATTGATAAATGCACTATATCATATATATTTTCACCTTTTTGCGTTGGTGTTATTATCTGAGTTTTGGTATTTATATCGATATATTTAATTTTTTCTAATTTTTTAATTATTTCTGCCCTTGTCGCACTAGTTCCTATCCCTGCACCTTTTATTTGCTCTCTTAATTCTTCGTCTTCAATTAATTTTCCAGCGTTCTCCATTGCTAGAATTATTGAACCTGAATTGTATCTTGTTGGCGGAGTCGTTTCTGATTCTTTAATTTCATAATTTTTTACAATTAAAGTTTCACCTTTTTTTACATTAAAATCATTTGGCTCCTCTTTGCTTTTTTCTTCATCTTTTCCCTTTTTTAAAACTTCTAAATATCCTTTTTTTGTGCATACTTTTGAACTAGCATAAAATTTTTCTCCTTCAATATTTATTGTAATATTCATTTTATTAAATTCTGCTGGAGGATAAAAAATCGCTAAAAATCTTTTTACTATTAAATTATAAACTTTTGCTTGTAATTCAGGAAGTTTTGCTAAATTATCAAATCCTTGTCCTGTTGGAATTATTGCATAGTGGTCCGTAATTTTGCTATCATTTACATACTTTGTTTTAGCCAAGTTTGTAGAAAATTTTTCTTCTTTCATTTGTTTTATAAATCCTTGTACTTCTGCATCTTTATACCCTGTTGCTATCCCATTTAGATTTTTTGTAATTACTTTGCTTACCGCTGTAGATAGCACTCTTGCGTCTGTTCTTGGATAAGTTACTAGTTTTTTTTCATATAAATTTTGTATAATTTCTAAAGTTTCATCAGGTTTTATTTTAAATCTTTTTGTACACTCATTTTGTATTTCTGCTAGATTAAATAAAAGTGGGGCATTTTCCTTTTGCTTTGACTTTTTTATTTCTTCAACTATTGCTTTCTTTTCCTTTAGGTATAAAATAAAATCCTTTGCATCACTTTCTTTCTTAAAGCCATTTTCATTGTATAACTTACTAGATTCATATTCTTTAGAGCTTTCTGACACTTTCCATTCTGCAGTAAGTAAATTATTTTCATCTTTTCCAAATTGTCCTGAAATTTTATAAAAAGGTACTTTTACAAAATTTCTTATCTCTCTTTCACGCTCAACAACCATACCTAGAACACAGGTCATAACTCTACCTACAGAAATTGATGCTTTTTCTTCCCCTATTGATTTTGCTAATCTTCTACCATAAATGACAGATAACATTCTTGAAAAATTAATTCCTATTAAATAATCTTCTTTTGCTCTTAAATATGCACTGTCTGACAGACTATCATATTCTGATAAATCTTTTGCCTCATTAATTCCTCTTTTTATTTCTTCCTCTGTCTGCGAATCTATCCATATCCTTCTTTTTTCTTTTCCTTTGACATCAATCATTTGGTCAACAAGTCTATATATGTATTCCCCTTCTCTTCCAGAGTCAGTTGCAACATAAATTGCTTCCACATCATCTCGTGTAATTTGGCTTTTTATTATTTCAAATTGCTTTTCTACACCTTTAATAACTTCATATTTCCACTCTTTTGGTATAAAAGGCAATGTATCTAATCTCCAAAATTTTAGATTTTCATCATATTTTTCTGGATAACTCATTGTAACTAAATGACCAACACACCAAGTTATTACCCAGTCTTTTGACTCAATAAATCCATTTTTTCTTTGTCCATTTTCTCCTATGACCTTCGCGAATTCCATTGCTACTGAAGGTTTTTCTGTTATTAATAATTTTTTACTCATAGAGTAGTTTATATCATATATAAATATAGGTGTCAAAAGTTTTACAAATTTATAATTTAAAAATATTTGCATTCACATTTAATGAATAATTTTCATATTATTGTATATAATACATTTTTGAAATATCATTTTTTATTTGAAAATTTATAAACTATGCAAAATTTTAATGAAATATCTTTTATTTTTTATAATTTGGTTGACAAAATACATTTTGCATAGTATAATAAATTTTGTTAGACATCGCGGGGTGGAGCAGTTGGCAGCTCGCAGGGCTCATAACCCTGAGGTCGAAGGTTCGAGTCCTTCCCCCGCAACCACAAAAATTGGTGTTTTTATAGAATTTAATGGTTCTATAAAAACACCTTTTTATTTATAAATCTTAAAATTAATTAGATTTTCTATTTATCCAAAAATTCCTCCTCTAGCATTTAGAGTATTGCTTCTTGGTGCTGCTGCTTTTGATGCTATTGTATTAGTAGCAGAATATAAAGATTTAGTAGGTGCATATGGACTCATTAAAACTCTTCCTACTCCTCTATATACATTTACTAGTCCTTCGCCACTTACTGCAGAACCAATTAAGCTTTTTGCTGAACGTTCTACTGTAAATTCCAAATTTGATGACCAACATACTGCTAAACTTCCATCTATTTTTAATTCTTCATTATTTAATTCTATTTCAACTAATTCGCTAAATGGTACATTACTTTCTAAACATACAATACCTGTTCCTGATAGGCTAAGGTTAAATAAACCTTCTCCACCTGCTATTGCTGATGAAAAGTTTTTTCTAGATACTATATTTCTGTTAACAGTTCCTTCACATGCTAAAAACATTCCATCTTCTACTGCCATACCACTATTTCCCCATTCGCTTAAATCCTGCAATATTAAATATTTATATGTAGGTTCTAAAACTAAATATCCTTTACCAGTATATTCTGGTTTTACTGCTGATTCATTAGTAACTGCTCCTTTAATCATTTTTCCTATAAAATCACCTGCTCCTTTAATTCCTGTTGTAGCTGATATATTTCCCACACTCCATTGCATTGCACCTGCTTGTGTAATTATTGTATTTTCTCCATTTAGTGTTGCAATCACTTGGCGACGTCTTACTCCCATTTTTTCCATAAAATATTCAGATGCAGCATTCCATGGAGAAACACTTTCGTCCCTTAAGCTTTCTAAAATACTAAAACTTCCCATACTAGCGATTATTTTTCTATACTCATTTTGCAATTTTTTTATTTCCATTTTTTATCCTCCTAAATATATATTCTGAAAAATAATATAGACATAATAAAAATTAAAATATATTTATTAAATTTCTTTCTCATTTGTTTTTATATTTCTAACTAAATAACGTCTATTTGCTTAAACATACCATTTTAGATATACATTGTCAATATTAAAAAGTACAGTAACTTAAATTGCTAAAAACTATTGAAATATTATATTTTTTATTATATTCTATGAACAATTATTCAGTAAAAATTATAAATAAAAAAAGATGTGTTTTATGGTTGAAAAAATCATTTTAAAGGAGAATATTATGGATATAAAAGTGATAACAATTTGTGGAAGTATGAGATATTCAAAAGAAATGATGAAAATAGCTGAAGAACTAGAGTTAAAACAAGGTTATGCAGTTATTCAATGTGTTTATAATGTAGATGGGAAAAAATATGAAGATGTTGATGCTAGTATTTTGGCTAAAATTCATAGAAAGAAAATTGACATCAGTGATGCAATATATGTTGTTAATATTAATGGATATATTGGAAATAGCACTAAAAATGAGATTGAATATGCGAAACAAAACAATAAAGAAATAATATATCATGAACCAATAAATTAAAATTATATAAGCAAGTGAATGTATTTTGAAGTGACCCCAAAAAGTTAGACAAAAATGTTTAACAAGGAGGTTTCACTTCATTTACAGTCACTTGCTTTTTTGAATAACACAAGGTAACATTTATCTTAAACTGTTATTTTATCTTTTATATTATTAAACTTACTTTCTCCTATTCCTGATACATTTTTCAAATCTTCTATTGTTTTGAATTTACCATTTTGTTCTCTATATTCTATAATTTTTGTTGCTATGCTTTCGCCAATTCCGGGTAATGTCTGTAGTTTTTCTGAATTTGCTGTATTAATATTTACCATTACTTGTTTTTCATCTTCCTTATCCTGAGAGGCTGATGAAATAATTATTCCTTCTCCTGGTCCATCGGTCATATATTCAATTGCTTCTTCTCCATTTTCACTTATCTTTGATGTTTCGTTAATACTTGGTATATATATTTGAACTCCATCTTCTATTACATAGGCTAGATTTACCTTTGTTAGGTCTGCTTCTTCAGTTTTGCCACCTGCTGAGTTAATTGCATCTATTATCCTTGAGCCTTCTTCTAATGTTACTACTCCCGGCGAATTTACTTCTCCTATAACATGCACTGTAACAGTTTTTTTATTTTCTTTTATTCCAATTTTGCTTTCTTTTGATTCATTTATCTCATTTTCATCTATTAAATTTTCTTGTATACTATTTTCAATTATTAATTCTTCATCTTCTACATAGAATATTTTATATAAAATTAACAATACTAATATTGCTAATATAAAGCCTATAAATATTATTATTATCTTTTGTTTATTGCTTAAATTTTTTATTTTATTTGATAAATTTTCTAACATTTTTTCAATCCTTTCTTTAATCATTTATGTAAGTTACGGTCTAATCTTTTGCCATACATTCAATCTATATATGGCAAAAATAAATTATTGAATTTTTTCGCTAGTTGAAACACCTTGATAGTGTAAGCTTAAAAATTAAAAAAAAAACTTATCGACACGAAATTA
>CANRLA010000014.1 GCA_947631315.1 uncultured Clostridia bacterium
TATACACGAGTTTTATTGTACAATATTTTTTTACTTCTGTCAAGATTATTTTTAGTAATTTATTATTTTTTTATATTATTTTTTATCGTTAGTACATTATACTCATGCAATTTTTATTACTCTATCAAATAATTAATTTTTTTAGAACAATTATATAGATATGACTTTATATAAAATTATAAAATCATATCTATATTTAGATTTTTATTCTACACATTTTTTATTTTGCATCAGTATTTCCCTCAGGTAATCCTTCAGGCAATTGTAATACAATTCTAATCTTCATTACATACTTAATTGCTCTAACAAATTTACTATTTTTAAATTTGTTCCACAAACTTGATTTAACTTCTGTTCTTGTTTCTGCATAGTAGTCTTCATAAGCCTTTGTTGGGCTTTGAACTTTATTATCAGGAACATTTGTTACAACTGAAGTAGATTCTTGTGGTTTAACAACTTGAATCTTCTTATTTGTGTTCTGAGCATTTTGTTCTGCAACAATTTCTTTTGGTTCTTCTGCAACTGGTGTAGGAATAAGTTTTAATGCGTCAGCTATTTCTATTCCTATATAGCTTAATGCTTTTGATCTATCTTCTACTCTTTCCATATCTATTTCAATATGTAAGTTTGTTTCTAAATTAGATATTCTTGATTCTATAAGTTTTATTGCTTCTTGATATGCTTCTGAATCATTTGTCTTTGCTCTTCCTATTAATCCTAGAGAATCTATTATGTCTTGTGAATATTTTCCATTTAAACTTGCTACACTCTTTTTCCAATCATCACCTTGAGCTTTTACTATTTCTAAAGTTTGTTTTAATATTGCTGCTGATTTTATATTATACTCTCTTTGTTTTATCAATGTTTCTATTTGTTTTGTGTTGTCTTCAAATTGATTTGTCGCATATTCAACTAATCCATATGCTGCATCATAAACTTGTTTTGGAAAATTCTTTTTCTTTGGGTACTCTATTAAATAGGTTTTTATTGACTCTACTAAATCTTTAAAATATGAGTTATCATCTAATTCTATGATTTGCTTTTTACTATTTGGATTTATAAGTCTTTGAACCTTCTCTATGTTTGATAATATTTTTTCTTCCGTGATTACCATTCTCACGTTTACTATCCCTCTTCTAGGCATTGTAAACTTTACCTCCTTTTGATTATGTTAAGTATGGTATTTAGTATATATATACTGCTAAAATAATTTTAGTACAACGTAAAGTTGATTGTCAAGTAAAATAAATAAAAATTTTTAATATTTTTTGTCTAAAATGCAACTTTCCGTAGGTTTTTGTAGAATTGTGTTATTTATTATTATCCTTCTGTAATTCTTTATATCTTTTTATTTTCATTGTTGAAGTTTTTTCAAATTCACCTTCTTTTATTTCTAAATATTTTACAGCTTTATAACTTGTTAATTTTTTGTTTACTTCTTTAATTTTTTCCCATATTACATCATGTATTTCTTCTTCTGTCATATTTGGTTTTATCTTATCTAATTCTTCTATATTTGGTATTACCCTTGCTGTAATAATTAATTCTTTATCATTATTTTTCTTCTTTGAATCTAATTCATCAGGTGACTTTCCATATACCATTACTTCTTTTATATATGGAATCTTTTCTAAAAGCATTTCTATTTCTTCAGGATATATATTTTTTCCATTTTGAGTAACAATTACGTTTTTACTTCTTCCTGTTACGAAAATAAATCCATCTTCATCTACATATCCAATATCTCCTGATTTAAAGTATCCATCTTCTGTCATTACTTCTTTAGTTGCCTCTTCATCTTCATAATATCCAAGCATCAAAGTTGGTGATTTTATAAGAAGTTCTCCTTCTCCATTTTCATTAGGATTATCTACTTTTACATCTGCTTGAACTATTGTTTTTCCTGCTGAACCCACCATTGGATTATATTCAGGTGTAACTGCTGATATAGGCGCTGTTTCAGTTAATCCATATCCTTGTAAGAATACTATTCCTATATCCTCAAGCCATTTTCCTACCTTTTTGTCAATAGGTGCTGCTGCTGAAACTATAATTCTAATATTACCACCTAAATTGTCATGTATTTCTTTAAATACTTTTTTCTTTGCGTCTATTCCTATACTTTTTAATCCATTTGTTACATAAATCATTGAATTAACAAGTTTTTCTTTATGACTCTTTTTTATACTTTCATTGATTTTTTTATAAATATTTTCAATTAAAAGTGGAACAGCTAGTATTGCTGTTGGTTTTACTTCTTGAAGGTTTGGTACTATATATCTTAATCCTTCACATATTGCAACACTGCTTCCTACTGCCATTGGTAGTAAAAATCCTATTGTTGATTCGTATGTATGATGTAATGGTAGAACTGAGAAAAACATATCACTTGGATACAACTTAACATAGGCATTAACTGCATTTATATTTTCTGCCAAATTTCTGTTACATATCATTACACCTTTTGCTGCTGATGTTGTTCCTGATGTAAATATAAGTAGTTTAAATTCTTCAGGGTCAATCTCTATTTCGTCAAAACTTTTATCCCCTGATGCTACGATTTTTTTACCTTGTTCTATTAAATAATTAATTCCAACATCTTTTCCTTCTAATGGTTTGTCTGATTTCATTTCTATGAAATATTCAACGCTAGGTATGTTGGCTCTTATTTTCTTTATATCGTCAGCTTTCATTTTAGAATATATTACAGCACTTGCTTTACTTCTTTTTACTAAATTTTCTATTTCGTTAGTTGGAAGTTCTTTATCAATTGGTACTGCAATTCCAACTCCGCAAAGCATTGCCATATATGAAACATACCAATGATATTGTGTTTCTGAAATTATTATTACTCTTTTATCTTTTAAATTTAATTGTCTTATCAAAGCTGTTCCTAATGCTTCAACATCATTTTTAAACTCGGAATATGTAAAAATTCTATAAGGACTTTTATGGTCAGGCTTTTCTAATATAGCATCTTCATCAGGATATTCTCTAACTGTTTTATAAAAAAATTCTTTTACTGTTTTATAATTTGTTGTTTCATACGGTTCAGTTCTTTTCTTTTTTAAATTTTCTTTTTGCAATTTTTCATAATCAATTTTCTCTTTGTCAAAATTTTCTACTGTATCCATTTTAATTTTTCCAAATTTAAGTTTGAATTTTGGTAATTTAAAATTTCTATTCATATTTTTCTATATGTATATAAAAGTACATATCCCCTTTCTTTTTTACTTAGAATTTATTTTTTTAAAGATTGAATAAAATTTCTATCAATTTCTTTATAAAGTTTTTCAATTACTAATTCCTTTGTTTTTTTATAATATAAATTAGAACATGCTATACCATATATTTCTGTTGCCAATATCTCTGCATCCAAATTTCTAAGTTCTCCGCTTATCCATTCCTTCTTGCAAAATATTTTTAATTATATTCAAATATTCATTTACATATTTTTGGCAAGTCATACTCCTTGTACTATTTCCCCAACATTCGCTAAATACTATTTCCATAAAATTTTCATATTTTGAAATAATTTTTATTTGAATGAGAATGATGGCTCTAAGTTTGTCTATGTATTTTTTTTGTGCCTGCATTTTTATATTTATACTATTTTTTAATAATTTCATACCTTCTTCAATTAAAAAGTTAAATATTTCTTCTTTGCTTGAAAAGTGATAATATAATGTTCCTTTAGCCACTCCAACAGCAGATGTTATTTCTTCTATGCTTGTCCCATCATATCCTTTTTCTGCAAATAGTCTCATAGAAGTTTCAAATATTTTTCTTTTCGTTCTATTCATAGATTTCCTCTTTCATAAACTAATTGATTTAAATTATCTATAATTTTTAATTAATTATTTTTTTAATTAATTTTTTATAATTCTTATTTATTTAACGACTTTGTGTCTATTGCATCTAAATTATCTAACGCTTTACCTGTACCTATTGCTACACATGAAATAGCATCTTGTGCTATCATAACATTTATCCCTGTGCTTTCTTGTATCAATTTATCTATTCCATAAAGCAAACTTCCTCCACCTGTCATATAAATACCTTTTTCACTAATATCTTCAACTAATTCAGGAGGTGCTTTTTCTATTGTAGATTTTACTGCCTCTACTATTTTTAAGGCATCCGGCAATAAAACTTTTAATATCTCTCCATCATTTAATTCAATTTCAATAGGAAGTCCTGAGTCTAGATTTCTACCTATTACATTAATTGTTTTTGTCTCTTCTCTTGGATATACACATCCAATATTGGTTTTAATATCTTCTGCTGTTCTCTCTCCTATCAATGTTTTATATTTCTTCTTTACATATTTTATTATTGCTTCATCAAATTTATTTCCTGCTATTTTAATTGACGTACTTACTACAGAACCTCCTATAGAAATTACTGCAATATCTGTTGTTCCTCCTCCAATGTCAATTACTAGATTTCCTGATGGCTTCGAAATATCTATTCCTGCACCAATAGCCGCTGCTACTGTTTCTTCTATTAAATATACTTTTTTAGCCCCTGCTGAATTTGCTGCATCTAGTACCGCTCTTTTTTCAACTTCTGTGATTTGTGATGGCACACATATCATAAGTTTTGGAGGCATAAATTTATTTCCTAATATCTTTTTTATAAAGTGTTTAAGCATTTTAGTTGTTATTGTAAAATTAGAGATTACTCCATCTTTTAATGGTTTAATAACTTCTATATTATTTGGATTTCTTCCAAGCATCTTATGAGCTTCTCTTCCATATGCAATTATATTGTTTGTAGATTTATCAATAGAAACAACTGTTGGTTCTCTTAATACTATTCCTTTACCTTTATTATATGCAATTATTGTTGTTGTTCCTAAGTCAATTCCTATATCTTCACTCATAAAGATTTCATTCCTTTCTTACTATGCTTACAAGGCATATATTAAAAAAATCTCTAAAAATCAATTGTATTATACTATATTTGCTTTAATTGTTCAATAACTATTTGAACACTTAGACGGTTTATCAATTGTATTGTTGCCTTAAAAAACACTTTATATTCCTTTCATTTATTTTCTATCTATTTTTTAATACATTTGAAATGTTTAACATAAATTTTTTCATATTTACATTTTTTATTAATTATGCTATAATACTAGTTATCGTAACTTATTAATTGAAACTATCTTTAGTTTCTATATCGTTTTCCAAATGAATGGAGGAAAAAAATGAATAAAGAATATGTTTATCTCGTTTTCTATCTAGACCATAACTTACCAGCTTATCCTGTTTATCATGAGCCTATTGAATATAGGTGTAAACTCAAAATTAAGGATGTATTTCAGTATTATGAAATGAAAAGTTGGCTTGAAAAAAGACTTAAGCAGAATGATGTTATTATAACCGGTTTTACCTTGCTGCGAGAAGAAGTGTATTAAACTTCATTTTTTAACATTATAAACATTTCTATATTAAAATCTCTCCTTTTGGGAGGGATTTTAATTTTCTATATACTCTCCTGTAAATACAGTAGTTGCAGGTCCTGTCATGTATACATGATTATCTTTTTCATTCCAGTTAATATTTAGGTCTCCACCTAATAAATGCACATTAACATTTCTATCCGTTAATCCATTTAAGTAACTCGCAATTGCTGATGCACAAGCTCCAGTACCACAAGCTAATGTTTCTCCGCTACCTCTTTCCCATACTCTCATTTTAATATTATTTCTATCTATGATTTTGATGAATTCTGCGTTTACTTTTTTAGGAAAATGTTCATCTACTTCTGTTATTTTGCCATACGTTTCTAATTCAAAATTATCTGTATCTTCTATAAAAGTTACTGCATGAGGATTTCCCATTGAAATACAAGTAAATTCAAAGTACTTGTCTTTTAGATTTATATTAACTTTATTAAATTCTATTCCATCTGTTGATTTAAATGGTTCTGCTTCATTTACTGGTATGTCTTTTGCTTCTAGTATTGGTTCTCCCATATCTACTGTTACTGTACTTACTTTATTATTTTCAACATTTAATTTTAGTTTTTTTATTCCTGCTAAAGTTTCTATAGTAAGATCTGTTTTTTGACTTAGATTATTATCATATATGAATTTTCCAACACATCTGATACCATTTCCACACATTTCAGCTTCGCTACCATCACTATTAAACATTTTCATTTTAAAGTCTGCTACATCACTTTTGCAAATCAGTATTAATCCATCAGAACCAATTCCAAAATGTCTATCGCTTACTTTTATTGCAACCTTTGAGGGCTCTTCTAATTCGTTTTTAGTACAATCAACGTAAACGTAGTCATTTCCTATTCCTTCCATTTTTGTAAATTTCATAGTTTTCTCCATTCTAATCATTTAATTTCAAACATTTTTTGTTTCTTAAAAATAAATTAGATTTTTATTTGCACTAATATAAAGTATATTAAAATTCTATTTTTTTAGAAATATAATCTTCTAATTCATCTATACTTACACGAATTTGTTCCATTGTATCTCTATCTCTTATTGTTACTTGATTATCTTCCAAAGTATCAAAATCAACAGTTATGCAGTAAGGTGTTCCAATTTCATCTTCTCTTCTATATCTTTTTCCAATAGAACCTGCTTCGTCATAATCACACATAAATTTTTTAGAAAGCATTTCATATACTTCTTCTGCTTTTTCGCTTAATTTTTTAGATAATGGAAGTATTGCTAATTTATAAGGAGCTAATGCTGGATGTAAATGAAGCACTATTCTACTATCTCCTTCTCCTAAATCTTCTTCTTCGTAACTATTGCATAAGAACGCTAGTGTTACTCTATCTGCTCCTAAAGATGGCTCTATTACATAAGGAATGTATCTTTCATTTGTTTCAGGGTCTAAATATGATAAATCTTCTTTTGAATGTTCTGCGTGTTTACTTAAGTCATAATCAGTTCTATCAGCAATTCCCCATAGTTCACCCCAACCAAATGGAAATGCGAATTCTATGTCTGTTGTGGCTTTACTATAAAATACTAATTCTTCTTTTGAATGATCTCTTAGTCTTATATTTTCTTCTTTCATTCCTAAATCTAAAAGCCAATTTTTGCAAAAATCTTTCCAATATTTAAAATATTCTAAATCCGTTCCAGGTTTGCAGAAAAATTCTAATTCCATTTGTTCAAATTCTCTTGTTCTAAATGTAAAATTACCTGGAGTTATCTCATTTCTAAAAGCTTTACCAATTTGTCCTATTCCCATTGGCATTTTCTTTCTAGTCGTTCTTAAAACATTTTTAAAGTCAACAAAAATACCTTGTGCCGTTTCAGGTCTTAAGTATACAGTTGAAGTGCTATCTTCTGTAACACCTTGGAATGTTTTGAACATTAAATTAAATTTTCTTATAGAAGTGAAATTTACCTTACCGCAGTTTGGACATGGTATTTTATTTTCATTAATATAATTAACTAATTCTTCATCAGTCCAACCGTCTGCAACTAGATCTTTTTTATTTTCATGTGCCCATTCTTCTATTAATTTATCAGCTCTATGTCTTGTTTTACATTCCTTACAGTCAATAAGTGGGTCAGAAAATCCTGATAAATGTCCTGATGCAACCCAAGTTTCAGGATTCATAAGTATTGCACTATCTAGTCCTACTACATTTTTTTGTTCTTGAATAAATTTTTTTCTCCAAAGTGCTTTTACATTATTTTTTAATTCAACACCAAGTGGTCCATAATCCCAAGTATTTGCTAAACCTCCATATATCTCTGAGCCTGGATAGATGTATCCTCTACTTTTGCATAAGTTTACTATTGTCTCCATATCTTTTATCATAATGATTTTTCCTCCAATTTTTATCAAATTCATTGAACATTTTTATATATTTTTTTAATAATCTTTTTATTTTTATAAATCATCTATTTATTAAATAATCCCCGTTATTTTTATATATATAAATCCTATTATCTCTAATATAGTAATTATAGGGAATCCAAATTTAAAATACCATTTTTTTGTTTTATGTCTAAATGTGTACATTCCTGCAATTCCGCCTATTCCTCCACCGCAAAAAGACAAGCATAAACAAGAATCCTTCACTAACTCTCCATTGTCCTATTTTTGCTTCATGCTTATCATACAACATTATTAAAAAAGTAAATATATTTATACATAAAAAATAAATTAATATATTTTTCATTGTAAAAATTTGTGATATTATTTGTTGCTCCATTATTTTACCTTTCTAAAAATAATTGTTTTTTACAGTGCTTATTATATCTTTTTTTATGGCTTTTGGCAATATTTTTAAAAATTTTTGAAAAATATCTTTTATTTATAAGTATATATTTAGGAAATGTAATGTTTTTAATGATTACTCAAAGAAAAAATCAACCAGTTTAATGCTGATTGATTTTGTATCTACTGTTCTATAAAAGTTCGAACAGAAATGTTATTGGAGCCTATGACGGGGATCAAACCCGTGACCTCAGCCTTACCAAGGCTGCACTCTATCGACTGAGCTACATAGGCATAAATACTTGAAATATGCTAAATATAAGGAATTAATTATATTTTTGTTTTCTAATTTTTTTATACATATTGTCTTTATTTTCCCTATTTTTCATCTAAAAAGTTGTCAAAAAGTTGTCAAAATTATATTGCTATATTAACATTATATTTATTATTTTGCAATATTATTATTAAAAAAGTTGTCATACTATATCAACTACTTCTCTCATTATATTATTTTTTAATAATCTTTTTCTTTTGATAATTCATCAGTACTAATTAAGTTATTTTCTTTATCTTTAAATAATATTTCATAACCACATATTTTTGAAATTTTTAATATTATATCAAAATCAGGTTGGCTATTTTCTCTTTCATAACTTGATATAGTTGTATCAGCTAAATTTAGTCTTTTTCCTAATTCTTTTTGTGATAACCCAGCTGTTAATCTCATATTTTTTAATATCATTCCTATCATAATATAACCCTCTTTTTAAGGATTATTATTTCAAAATAATTAATTTTATTCATAGAATTGCAAGAAACTTGCGATTATTTTTTTATTACGATATACTCTTATAAAATTTATGAGGAGTATTTTGATTATGAAAAATGATAAAGTATTTAATGAATTGTTTGATGATTTTATTCTTGAAAGATTAGATAAAATCCTAGTAACTAAGAATCTAAAATCTAAAAAGAAAGAAAATTATGATATTTTATGTGAAAACTTTATAAAAACTCTTAATGAAGAGCAAAAAAGCAGTTTTGAACAAATCATAAATTACTTAAATTCTTTAAGTTCTGATGACCTCATTATTGGATATAAAACAGCAATTAAAGATTTTTATAGGATGACTATTAAATAGTCACCCTAATTATTTTTTTAGATAACATCAACATGTACTGCTCCAGTCATATTAGCATTATTTGTATATGTATATCTTAATTTTCCACTATTTACAAGACTAGTTGTATAATTCAATAAATCTTTTGTAGAAATTCCTTGCACATAAATATCTGATGCCTTTCCTAAAACATGACGAGAACCTTGTACTCCCCCAACTTTTGCATTATGATTAGCACATCTACAACCACTTGTTATTACTAAAGGTTTATTATAATGTTCTCTTATTTCATCTAGTATCTTTACAAGATTTAGATCTATGTTGTTAAGTCCACATCCACACTTACAACTAAATTCACTTTTCTTGAAATGTTTTACATTATCCCAAGAATAGCTTTCTCCTTTTTTATCATATTCTGCCTTTTTAGCAATAGTTTCATTTCCTGCTACTCCATCAGCTGTTGCACCTATTTTTCTCTGTATTTCCATTATTTCATTCCTTATGCAGTCTATCATCTTTTGGTCTGCTATTTCACTATCTCCTAATCCCCTTGATATTCTATATTGTCTTATAGAATTTTTAGTTTTTGCTCCTTTTATTCCGTCAATTCCACCTGTATCATAACCTAAAAATGTTAAGTTCATTTGAAGTCTTTTCATTGTCATTACCAACATAATCATTTCTCCTTTTTATTTATTGGGTGGAAATGTAATATATTTTTAATATTATTCATTATTTTGTTCTTCAATATTATTATCTTTTTTCTTTGTAAAATAATATGTATATACTGCTGTTGATATATTCGTAAATAAAACAAATACTAGTTGAAACATCTCTTCTGATTTAAATGCAGCAATAAACACTAATGCAACAATTGTTAAAGTACATACTACTGTAACAAAGCTTTTCAAATCACTCCATGCTTGTTTCATAATACTTGTCCTCCTTCTATTTTAATTCTTTATATTTATCTTTTATGTATTGTATTTCACTATCTACATAATGATTTTTTACTTTTAATTTTTCTGCTAAATACTCATATCTTCCAAAAATATCAAAAATAGCTTGAAATTCTTCTCTTATTTTTTTTATTCCATTATGCAAGTCTCCTGCAAAATCCACAATCATGTATCTATATTGTCTACGATTGTCATGATATAAACCTTTTAATTTCTTGTCTAGCATTTTATTTAATATACCAGCAAATATGCCTAATAATGTTGACATTGATATTATTAACGTTATTATCACTTGAATATTACTTAAATCTTCTATCATTTCTTATCCTTTCTTAAATTTCTTCTCCAGTATAAGTACCTTCTATGCCATTTATTATTACTCCTGATTTTATATTTTCAGGAATAAGATTTTCTAAATCTATCATACCTTCTACCCCTAAACAAGTAACTCCTTTCTTTAAATTTTCAGGTTTTAAATTTTCTATTTTATCTTCTAATATAATATTTAATTGTGCTTCTAATTCTGTCATATTTTATACCTCCTTATTTATTGGTCCTATTTCAGGACCTGCTATAAAATTAGTATCTGTTTTACTTGAATAAAAATTATGTGATATTTTATCATACATTCCTATATATCCATAGCTACTTTTTGCAGGTATTAAATCTAGCACTGTTTCGTCTGTTTGTTTATTTATAATTCTAAAATAATAAAGTTTTCCATAATATAATTCAGGATCAGAATATTCCTTAAATATAGTAATATTTCTATTATTAGAATTTGTAACAACATCTAATTTATTTCCAAATTTTTCTCCATTAATACTTACTTTATTATCTTCATCATTATATATAATTGTACATAAGTCTAAAATAGTACTATTTATCGAAGTTACCTCATGGTCCATGTAATTGTTACCTTCTGATCCATAATACCATCTTTGATTGAACCAACACATATGATAACTATCATAGTGAAATCCAAATATACGTTGATTACTCGTTATATCTCCCTGTAATTTTAATTCTGTTTTACAATAATCTACATTTTTTATACCTGTGTCAATATAAGCTCCATTAGGATTTGATATATATTCTAATTCAGTATAACTAGGTTCAACATATCCTGTCCAATTATCATATCCAAATTCTACTTCACCTGATGTAGACAATAATTTTTCCGAAATTTTATCATAAAATGTACCTGATTTATTTGGTACAGCATCAAATATTATTTCTTCGCTTTCATCATATACAATAAATTCAAATATTTTACCATTAAAACCTTTTCCCCAATTAAAATTTGCTTTATTTAACCATATTGGTACATTATTTTGATAAATATCGAGTGTCTGAATTTGGTTTCCATCTAACTGAACACCTAAATTATTACCCATAATTAAAATATGTTGTCCTGGTTTATATGATTGAGATGTCACAATCCACGTTCTATTATCTGCTATTTGATATGAATTATTTATTCCAAATAATATACCTCTACCATTTGAACCTCCATAAGAACCAAATAATGTAATATCATTTCCTTTTTGTGCCATACTATCATCAAAATGTATCTCATATTTATACTTATTATTTGGTGTAATTTCTAAATTTGTATACGTATTTTCATCATTATATTTTATATATGGCCTTAACTCAGTTCCTGGAAATATTTTTTTAGCAGTATTTAAGAAATTTTTATAACTTTCTAACTTTTCAATATCTATACTTTCAACCATAATTTCTGAAGCATAACCTTTTGGAATAGATTGTTCTTCTTCACTAGGTATATAATTTAATGATCCATTATTTGACATTATACCCGTTATTTTTTCATCTTTAACATAAGCAGTTTTCCCTTCTAATATATCTACTTCTGTTGCATCTGCATCGTTTGTATTAGAAACTAATACACCCTCTACTCCTAAACAGGTAACACCTTTCTTCAAATTTTCAGGGATAAGTTTTTCAGTTTTTTCTTCTAAAATTTTATTCAAATTATTTTGCAATTCTGTCATAACTTACACCTCCTTTACTTCAGGTCCAGCTATAAATTCACTATCAGTCATACTAGTAAAAAATTCTTTTGATACTTTATCATATAAACCTACTTTTCCTGTTAGTACATTTTTCATTGGTGTAAAATCTCTAACTAATATAGAATCTTTCCAAATTTTAGTTGAATATAATTTAGCATTAGCATTACTACTTGAGCAACGTAATATCACTAATGATGTATTCATATTACCAACAGAAACATTATAATTACGCATTAAATCATTATCTATATATGTATTAAATTTACCATTAACAAATTCATCTGTAAATTTAATACGTTTATTTGCACTAATACTCAACTTTGAAGGTTTAATACGATTATATCTACTATATTCGCCAGTAGTCGCTATCCATGCTTCATATTCAGTAGTACCTGAACTTAATCCCCATACCCCATTATAATCATATCCTACTTTTGTTGGTTCGTAATCTAGTTCAATTTTAAATTCATTATTATTAATTATTAAATTAGTATCAATATAAGCATCAGCTCTATCTTCAATATATTCGATAGGTATATAAGGTGATTGTAATGTTAATATAGCATTAGTTAAAATTAAACATTTATTGTAATCTTCTAAGGTAGTAATATCGACTGCTTTTATAGTGCCTTTATTAGATGTATAAACCGACTCAATAACTTGTCTTTCGTTGTTTGGTATGATTTCTAGTGTTTCATTATTTTTTATAATACCTATTAGCTTAGAATCTTTAGCATAAGCTGTTTTTCCCTCTAATATATCATTTTCTGTTGCAGTTGCATCTGATGTATCTATAGTACCTTCTTCTACTGTACCAGTAACACCAAGTATAGTAATATCTTTACGTATATTTTCAGGAAGTAGATTAGCTAATTTATCTTCATAAATAGCTGTAAGTTGTGATATTAATTTTGGTCTTAATGGTCCAGCTATAAAACTACCAGTACCAAAATTATAAAGTATTTCATGAGAAATTTTATCATACACTCCCACTTCACCATTATTATTATTTCTTATCGGTACTAAATCTTTTATTAATTCGTTTTGTTTCCATATTTTACAAGATTTTATTTGTAAACTACTATATTGATCATAACCTTTAAATAACCAAATTGTATAATTAGAATTAGTATATGTTTTATTGAAATTATATTTTAACGTATCATCTACATAAAATTCACCATTAGATAATAATTTAACCTTTACAAAATTAGTTCTAGCATCACATGTTATAGATTGTCTAGTATCATTTACACATACAACAAAATTCGTAGTACCAGCATATTCAATTTGATATTTATAATTACCTGCCGCAGGATCTAATCCAAATACTCTTTCATATTGTGTATATGTTGGATTTCTATATTCTATTTCTAAATCAATATCACCAGTAAGATTTACACCAGTATCAATATATTGAGTTCCTGTACTTTCTAAATATTCTAAAAAATCATATTTAATAATTGGACCTTCTGATGGTCCTGCTATAAAATCGCCAGTACCAATATTATAAAATATTTTATCTGATATAGTATCATATAATCCCAATTTACCGTCATTATCTTCTACTGGAATATAATTTCTAACTAATTCATTATCTTTATACATCTTTGCATAATATAATTTCATCTTGGCTGGTTGTTCAAAACTAAGCCAATTACGTGCAAATATATAAATATTAGTATTATTATTCTTACGATTTATACCAGTAGCAATTCCACGAGTACTCTTTCCATCCAAGATTTCAAAAGTATAACTAAACCCTGAACTAGTATGTAAATGACCCTCATATATACCTCCTTCAAAATCCATATTTGTACCACAAAACCAACTTCCTTCAACTGCAATTAATTCCATATCTAATTCTATCCTACATCCTGTAATATCAAATTTAATTTCTGTATCAATATATTGGGTTCCTGTACTTTCTAAATACTCTAATTGTTTCAACTTTATACACCTCCTTTCTATGATAATATAGATTCAGATATTTCAAAACATTCTTTATATTCTTGTAACTGAGTTATATCGGCTGGTAAAACTTTACCTTCTCCATTATGATAGCCTAAAGGGATAAATTGTTCTTCATCACTTGGTATAATTTCTATTGCTTCATTATTTGGCATTGTTCCTGTCAATTTTTTATTATTAGCATAAAATGTTTTTAAATTAATAACATCATCAACTGTTGCCGTTGCATCGTTTGTATTTATTCCCCCTTTGTTTATAAAACTTATTCCCATACTAAATTTCCCCCTTTACAGTTATTTGTATTTTTACTGCCTCTTGAGTTGCTGTTACATTTAAATTTTCTACATCATAATTAATAGGTAATTCTATGGCTATATTAGAGCCTACATTTAAATCTTCTTTTCCTGCATTTATTGTTACAGTTGCTTCTTCTGAATAATTAGCTATCATAACAGATTTAACTCTTTGATTTATAGGGATTTGTGTTTCAGTTGTTGATACCTCTATTACATTTGATAATATAGTTGTTGAATTATCTTTAATAGGTATTCCTGAACCTCCTCCTTCCTCACTAGAATCAGACATAGAAACCAATAATGCTCCTTTAGATGTAACTGTTACATCTTTTAACTCTTTTTGTTCTGTAAAGCCTTTTAACATAAAAAAATCCTCCTTATTAAATATTTAGTGGGAAGATATTAATATTATTTACTTTTAACTAACATATTTTTATACTTTTGCATTAATACTTTTTTAGCATAATCTTTGCATTTACTTTCTATTGTCTTTAGATAGTCTTTATTATATAAGCCTTGACTTTCATACTTTTTATATTGTGTATATGCTATGTTTTCATATTCTTTTTTCATCTCTTCAGTAAGTTCTAAATTATAATTACTTAATTTTAAAGTATCTTGTGATGGATAGAATTGTAATGATTCTATATTTTCTTCGTTTTCAGGATGAATTAATTCTTTTCCTAAAGCTTGTCTTGCTATATCTGTTTTTTGTTCTTGTAATGGTCTAATAGCATCTGCCTTTGCATTAGCAGACATTGTTAAATCTTGCTTTATTGATTTTATTTTTTTATTTAAGTCTGATATTTTTGATATAGCACTTTTTATGTTTTCTAATTGTTCATTTTCCTCTTCAGTTATATTTCCGCCATTTTGCTTTTTAGTTAGTTCTGTCTTTAAATTATATATATCATCTATACTTTGAGAATTTGAATTTACATTAACTACAAATCTTTTTCCTATTGCATTCTCTTCTGCTCCCATATTTGGTTCTTCTGCACTTAATCCAAGTTTTCCTGAAATCCAGTCTATTGCATTCGTTACTTGTGTGCCTAGACCACCAAAGTATCCACTAATTAAGTTATCTATTTTAGCTGGAGAATAGTTAAATATTTTTCCAAGCCATATTGCTAATTGTGAATTATAATCATAATATTGCATATAATCAGGTAAGTCTTCATCATAACTTTTTACAATTTCTGTATTGTAATAGAAATCTTTATTTGCCTTATTTTCTGCCATAACACCTATAATAGGTATTGAACCTACAGCACTTAATAAACTATCAGCAGGCATATTGTCCAAAAGAGCATTTTTTAACCATAAGTTTAATCTTTCTCCCTCTTTTCCGCTTTCGATGTGTCCAGTTGCTAAATCTTGTATATATTCTGTTAAATTTACAATACTACGCAAAATTCCTTGAGGTTTCTTAAAAGTCATTATTGTATCCCCAACTTTAATAACAAAATTATCATCCTTTTTCCTTTGATTTAGTTCTTCTATTTCTTTGTCATCATATCCTAGTCCTTTTATTGCCATAGCCAAAGTTGCAAGTATTGCTATTTTGAAGCTAACCTTTTTAGGATTTGCTTTAATTTTTTCTGCAAATGTATATAAGCTTCCCATTCTAGCTGCAGAAAAAGGTATAACTTTATTTATTTCACTTGTTACAGTTCCCATTCTTCCAAAATCTTGTGTAGCATCTCTTGATTCTATTGCAGCCATAATTCTTGAATCCATTTCAGAATTACCTTGCTTTTTATAAAGATCATAATTTCTTTCAAACACTCTTAATCTAGTTGATTGTTCTGACAATTCTGGAATGTATGTCATTATATCTAACAATCTTTTTAAAGGTTTGAATTTTTCATCTATTCCTAGGTTTTTACTATTTTTAGTTCCATAAATATCCGGCATTAATTCTTGGCTTGACTTTCTGTATTGAGAAAGTCTTGTAGAACTACTTGCTCCTGACTGTTGATATAACTTATAAATATTATTAATTCTTTGTGCATACTCCGGAGCAACTTTTTGCATAAACTTATTTACATTCTCATTTGTTGCTGCCAAAACATCCAATACTCCGATTGCATTATCTACTATTGGAACAAATCCAGCTTCTGAGTATATTGTTGCTTGTACAGTATCCGAAATCATATTTGGAATTGCAAATCCTATGTTTCCCATTGTTGCACCATATCTTAAAGGCATATTAAATTTACTAGTAAGTTTCAGTAACCAACTCATGCTTTTGCTATCTATTCCCATTAAAGCATTAAATACTTCTTTATCATTAAATTGCAAATATATTCTATTGCCATCATCGTCTATAAAGTTTGCTATTTTATCGTTTGTGTTAATTCTATTATTTGGAGCAAACATATCTATGGCTTTTTCTAAATCTAAATTAGAAGTATCTACACCTTGTCTAGATAATTCTTGTTTCCATATTGATAATTGTTGCGTACTTGTTTTTGTCATAGGAGTTGCTATTTT
The DNA here is from genome assembly GCA_947631315.1 of uncultured Clostridia bacterium. GTDB lineage: Bacteria > Bacillota > Clostridia > TANB77 > CAG-508 > CAG-793. The sequence goes on from CANRLA010000014.1 coordinate 17,096, forward strand.
ATCATATACTGCTCCAGTTAAGCCAACAGATTCTCCTTGTTTATATAAAGCTTTTAATACATTATTATTTTCAACTTGTTGTATTATGTTTGCTGAATTAGCTACTATATTTTCAAGAGGGTCTTTTATGTCTAATTCACTACCTTTTCTTTTCTTAAATGCTTCTTGAACTGCTCCTCTTCTACCAACATTATTTCCTCTATCATTTTCTAAAACTCTCTGCATTGGAACATAAAAGGCATTGCTTTTCTTAAATATTTCTGCGGTTTCTTTTGATATGAAATTGTTATTAACAGCATATTGTAAAACTCCATCTAGAGTATCATAAACAATTTGTGCAGCTTCTTGTATTTGTGTATCATTTTTAAATTTGTTTATTGTATTCAAACTATCTGTCGTTCTTATTCCAGTTTTTAATGTTTTAGACTTATAATCTATGTCTCTTTTTGATACAAGATAGTCTCTTAAATCATTAAATCTCTGTGGGTCATTATCTAATATTTCTCCTAATTTATTTAGACCTGGAAATAATCTATTTCCATTTTCATCAATGTATCCATCAGCAAGCATACTTGTAGTTTTATTTCCTATACCACTTGCTAACCTAGTTAACAAATATGCATTTTCACTTGCTTTTAGTTTAGTTCCGTCCTTTTTTAAAAGACTATTAACTGAATCTTTTATTGCATAGTCTTTATCCCATATTGCTTTTATAACTGCTTGTCTAATACTATCTTTATCCCATTTCTTTTTATCTGTTCGCTCTCCAATAGATATATTGCTTTGAACTCTATTTTGTGGATTTTGATGAATATAATTATAACTTAAAGTCTGTACTTTATTTATAAAATTGTCAAATTCTTTATCTTGTTTCCTCATTTCTTCTAGTATAGCTACTGTTTGAGGAGCATCTACTCTCGCTCTTTCAGGTACAATACTATATTCCCTAATTACTTCTGCAAAGCCTTCTTCTAATTTAATTTCTCTTTGAGCATCCTCATATCCTCCACGTCTATCAATGGCATTGATTAATTCTCCTGCAATACTCTCTTTATCTATCTTTATTCTTTTACCTATATCTAGAGCATGTCCTGTTTCATGTAATATAGTATCTATATCTTTAAACTCTTTTACTCTTATAACATCTCTTCTGCCTTTATATATTCCAAAAGCTCTTTCTCTAAATCTTCCTTTTTTTATTCCTAATCCTAAATAATCTTCAATTACATTGTTTATATCTCTTAACTTAGTTACAGGTATAGTATCATCCCATTGTCCCGTCTTTTCTAGTTTTTGAATTTCTTGTTCTATATATGATTCTCCTCTTTCAGCATTTGTTTTTACTTCTTGGATTTTATTTTCTTTGACATTTTCCATATTTTGTGATATACTATCATAAGAATAACTTGATGTAGGTTCCGCTTCGGGCGTATAAGGAAGGACTTTATTATTGTCATGACTTACCCTACTAGAGTTATTCTTTAATGTGGAAGAACTTAAGTTGCCTCTCGTCTTGGACGTTGAACTAGGAGTCTTTTGACTATTAGTTAAAGTAACAGTTTTTTTCCACATTGTTTTTATATTTAACTTATTGTTATCACTTGGTATTACCTCTACTAAATATGTAATATTATTGTCATATTCTTTTATATATCTTATAGTGTTATTAATTTTTTTAGTAAAAGAATCTATATTTGGAGTACCTTTTTCAATTTTATCATAATTAATAATTATATCAGGAATTTTTTCTATGTCTTTAGTAGTTACTGCTATTTGTCCCTTTGCTTTTTCTATTACAGGATTTCCATGTTGCTTTATTATGTGTCTAATATCATAATCAGAAATAATATGATTTCTTCCTGAAATATCTATTCCATATAATTGTTTTACTTTATTTACAACTTTTTCTGTTACTTTTCCTAAAAATGTATTTTTCCTTGAGTTATTACTTAATAAAGAATTTTGTATTCTATTGTGTAATTCTTTTTGTATTGATGGATCTACTTTTATTTCATTTTTAGTTACTTCTTTTTTTTGTGTCATTGCTCTAACATTGTCATTATTTTCTTGCATAGAAAAAGAACTCTGATTTGAGTTCTCTATTTTTGGCTTATTTCTATTGCTTTGTTTGCTATTTTGTCCTTGTCTAGTTTCTTTTCCGTTTCCCACATCTTTACTATATAATTTATTAATTTTTTGGTTTTTTGTGGTTCTTTGACTAATATCATTATCGATATTATCAAGTCTTCGTCCATTTCTTTTATATTTTTCAATAATTCCAATAAATCTTTCTGTTCTGTTGATAGTTCCATTTTCAATATTCCTCCTTATTGCATTTATTAAATCTTCATTACCATCTATTTTTATTTTTACAACAACTTTATTATTGTCAAAACTATCACTTTCGTACATATAAAAATAATCACTTGAACTTATTGTTTGTGTACCTCGTAAGTTTGGCTTATTTGTATTTATTAAACTCATAACATTTGCATATTCTGTTTTATTTAATCTTATTCCTTTACTATTATACTCTATATTGTCAGATTTTCCTATTTTATCTTTTATAGTTTTATTATTTCTTGATATATTTTCTGTATTGTTATTTCCTCGTTGTTGTCCTCCATCTGTAATATTTTTTCCAATACTGTCTGTGCTTTTTTGTCTTCTTGAACTGCTGGCATTATTGCTAGTATTGTTTTTGAGTCTACTCCTAACATTTTTAAGATATTGATTAAGTCCTTGTGATTCTGAGTAAGTTTCATTTAGAACTACCTCCCTTGCTTCTTTTATAAAATCTTCATCTCCAATAAATTTCTGTAAAACTTGTATGTCATCTCCATTTTTCATATAAGAATATGAAAAATATCCATCTTTACTTAAATCTATAAAATCTATTCCGTCAGAACTATTTTTTCTCCAAGTCATAACTTCACTTTTGATTTGTGATTTTTCTTTATTGCTAATTTTATTATAAACTTTATTTAATTTTATGTCAACTTGTGCATTCAACTTATTATTCGTTATTGCAACTTGTCCCTGTGTCGGATCTATCCAAGCAATGTCTTTTAAATTCATTTCTTGTGAATATATTTGTCCATCTCCTGCATAACTTTCCGCTTCCATCCTTGAAGGTGTTACAAAAGTTCCTTGTTCTATTGGATAAGAACTATATACTGTTATTTTCCCTTTATTAATTGCTTCATTTGCCATTTCCATAGTATAATCAGGATTAAATTCTTTATAATCGCTCCACTCTTTATCTTGTAAAGTTTCTTTAAATGTTTTTATATCTTCAATACTTCTTATTCCAGTATGTATATCATCTGTCATAGGATTACTATCTTTTATTACTTCTAGTTGTTTTTCTTTTAATTGATAATTATTATTTTCTTTCATAGAAAAAGAACTCTCTTTCGAGTTCTCTGTTTTTGTATTATTTGTATTTGATATGTTATTTGTTTCATTATTTGAGTTGTTTACATTAACATTTTGATAATTATTTGTTATGTCTTCTGCTATTTCCGTCATAAATTTTTTTACCGCTATTCTGTTCTCAGATAACTTATTGTTAATATCTCTTACAGTTGCATCATCTAAATTAAGTGTCTTTTTATAAAATCCATTTTCAGCTTCTTTAAGTGTTTGGTATGGTGTAGAATCCAATATTATTCCTGACTCTTTATCTATTATATTAAAGCTATTTTGTTCAGAATTTCTTATTACTATTGGTTCTACTCTTAAGTTTCTATTTATGTTTTCTATAGGTTTTCCTAGATATTCTTGTACTTTTTCTACATTTCCATCTTGATTTGTCTGTACTGTATAATATGAATCCATTGTACTATTATTTATTTGATATAAAATGCTATCAGCTACTGATTTTTCTATATCTATATTAGGATTACTATATAAATCTTGTATTGCTTCTTTATATTCTTTATTTGTAATTTTTTCTCCATTTTGTAGCTTATCAACAACTGTTACACAAGAATTAATTCCTATATCTGCTCCTCCAACTAATGCTGATACTATTCCACCATCTATACCAGCTTTAAGCATTCTTTCACCCATATTATCCCAATTTGAATTTCCACTAATAACTTGTGAACTCATTTCTTGCAATGGTTCTATTACTGCCTCTTGAATAAAGTTTTCTGCAATTCCTAATCCATAGTCTTTAAAAACATCCTTTATTAAATTTGTTGCTCCCTTTTTAGTTATATTTTCTGCAACATCTTGCCCTATTCCTAGAATTGTTTTTATTCCTTTTCCTGCATTTGAAAAATTTGTGTATGTTAATTCTTCTGTTATAGCTTCAAATCCAGCCATTACAGTTGAATAAGTAATTGCTTGCTTTTTATCCATACCTTTTTGTATTGCATCATCATAATAGCTACCTCCAGCACTTGTAAAAAAGTAACTTAATCCTAATCCTGGAGATAATACATTTAATACAGCTCCTACACCCATTTGACCAACAGAAGGCAATATATCTCCAGCTAGTTTTTTAGACAAGTCATTTGACATATTATTTGCATTATTTACTATTTTTTCGTTTTCCTCAGATATTTTATCTTCCATATATTTTTTTATCAGATTGGTTTCTAGATCTTCTACTTGATTATTAGTTCTACCTACTGTATTAGTTGATTCTTTATATTGTGATTTTTCTGCATCTGATACTTTAGAACTTGTTAAAAATTGTTGTGTTCTTTTATCATTATAATAAGGATTTGTTTCATTCATTGCTTCAATATAATGAGCTGTTTGCATTATTCCATTTTTTGCACCTGAAAAAAGAGCCTTAAAAAAGCCTCCTATGTCTTGAAATATATTTGTATTTTTTTGAGAATTTTCTTCTTGTTGAGTTGTAGCATTTTGATTTTCTTCATCATTACTTGTTAGATAAATTTTTCCATCTTTAATTGTACGAGAAAAAATATTTTCATTGTTTTTTGTATCATTTATCATATTATTACTATTTTCGGTAACTTTTTCGTCTTCATTATTTTTAATTGTTGGCATTATCATGCTTTTATTATCTCTAATATTTTGTTCTACTCTCGTAGGCTTTAAAGATTTAGTTTCATATAATGTATCAAAATTTATATTATCAATTTGATTCTGTTCTTCCAATTCTCTAGGTGTCATTATACCCATGCTATGTCTTATATCTTTTGCTTCTTGTAATCTTTTTTGATATTCCGAATCATTATCATTATTTAAGGAAATAGTATTTTCATTTATATCATAACCATTTTCTATGTCTCTACTAGTTACTATCCCCATAGATTGTCTCAATTTCCTTGCTTCTTCTAGTTTCTTTTTATATTTTTCATCTTCTTTATCTTTTAATAAGCTTGACATTTATACTATCTCCTTTCTTACCAGTCCCAACCCCAACCAATTTTTACAAATTTACCATTTTTTATATCATCCATCAGTGTTTGGTTGTCTTTAAATGTATATTCATTGTTTTCTATCTGTCTTAATGCTTCATTAATAGCTTTCTTTACATCGTTATTATTTGACCAAGAACTTCTATATCCAGTTATTCCTAATTGTTCTAAGGCATCATCATTACCAATAGCTGCCTTTATCCATAACTCTTTATTATCACTTGTTAAACCTACATTTTTGTTCGTAGATGAATTTATATTTGAAGACTCATATTTAGAATATTTTGCAATTAATTGACTATAATCTGCTCCTGACAATGTTCCACTAGCATATAGTCCATCTAAATAATCTACCATATCATTATACGTTTCTTCATCAGGTACAACGTATTGTTCAGTTACAGGATTTTTAGTAGTATATCTATTTTGTATAATAGAATCGTATCTTGAATAATTGTTACTGTTGCTTGAAGATGTATTATATTTTGATTCAGTTTCTGTTTTATATGTATATAAATCTTTTTCTTGTTGATATTGTCTTTCATCTCTTTGCATATTTAATTGATTTTCAAATTCTGCTAATTGTTTTTGATATTCAAATTCTCTTCTATCCGCTTCTTCTTGTGCTTGTCTATCTAATTCACTCTTTAGTTCTGCTAAAGCTTTATTATTTTGATATTCAAGTTCTGCTTGTTCTTTCATTTTTTTCATTTCAAATTCTCTTTGTTCTAGTATAGGAAAAATCGAATATTTGATTAGAAAAGAAGAAAAAAATAAGGACATAAAGAAAAGACCTTA
>CANRLA010000015.1 GCA_947631315.1 uncultured Clostridia bacterium
GTTTCATAGTTTATTACAAATGCATTTTTCGCTGTTCCTAATCCTTCTATTTCTTTTCCTTTTTCTATATAGTACCATCCCGTTCCATATGTTTTATCATTACTTACTATTACGTTCCATGTACCACTATTTTCTAATCTTTTATCTAATAATTTTCTACCCAATTTTTCATTTTCATTTCCTGTGTATTCCCCTATTTTATAATTTGTAACTAACATACTTAATGCTTCTTTATCTGCTTCTGTTTGATATTTCTTGGTTGCTCCCTTCGTTTTACTAAATAACCCTCCATCTGATAATGCTATATTTAATGTTACTCCTGCCAAAATCAACAAGATTACTATTGTTACTACTAGAGCTATTAATGTAATTCCTTTCTCTTGTAATTTTTGTTTCTTAGCTATCTTTTTAAACTTTAAGTTTTTATCTAATGCTTTTCTTTTTTCTCTCATTTGTGAATTTATCCTTTCTCTATTTTTTATGTTAATTTTATTAAGGAAAAAACTTAATAAAAAAGGAATAAATCTTATAATCTGCTTATATTAAGCTTTTCATAAGATTTATTATTTTATTTTTTACAATTTTCTATTACTTTCTTTATTTTTATAATCTTGATTTTACCTAGTCGTTATGCTATATTTTTCTTATATTAATTTTTATTAAGTTTTTTCATTAATAATATAAAAAATTATATTTTAATTGTAATGCAAGAAATATAATTAACTATTTGTATTATTTTATAAGATTCAGAAAAATTCTTAGTCTTAGTCTCAAATAAGAATCTTTTAATAAATAATAGTTATATCAAAAAAATTAAATTTTACATACTTAGAATTATAAATATAATAACAATTAATAGATAGAAATTTAACAATAAGCAATTTTGCAAGATTATAAATAATCTTGTAATCTTAATAATAAAATGTTATAATAGTTTTCGCATTTAAATATTAGCATAAAGGAGGAAATAGTGTGATTACAAATTTTTTTAAGCAGCATACGCCAATTGTCGCCCTCGTAATACTTGTTTTAATTTTAGTCATACTTTTAAAATTTGCACAAGCTTAAAACAAAAAATCTCTTAAATAAACTAAAAATTTTTTCTTTAGTTATTTAAGAGATTTTTATAAATGTTTCAAGTAGATAGATTAAAATCACATGTTTGTTGCATAATAGAAAAGATTTCATTGAACGTGTATTTTTCTAATAACATCATATTTCTTGTTCTAATAATTCATGATAGTTAGTCGCCTTCTCATAATTTGCATTAACTTCATCTTCATTCAATGCTTTACTATACAATCTTAAACTATATGCTTTCATTTTCGAGTAGTGCCACCATCCACCTTCTCCCATCGATGAACGACCTATACAAAAGTAGTTTAGTTCATTTAAAGACGTTTCAACAAAACTGTTCCAATTCTTCTCATTATAGCCACCTTCACATAATTTACTTCCATTAACATACACGTTTTGTTTAAAAAATTTATCCTCTTTACCCTCTATATCGTAACTATCAGAAGTATCCAATGTTATAGTAATATAAATCTCATTCGAAAGCATTTCATCGCTCAAAGGATAAGTGATATTCCACGGATATCCAACTTCACTGTAATCAGAAGTTCCATCTCCGCTCCCTGCATTCCACTTAATTTTATCAAACTCAATACCAAATCTGAACTTGGCTTGTTCATTATCAACTCCACTCCAATAGCAAAATAAACCACCATAGTTCGAGTCTCTTTTCTCTTGCCCCATCCAAGACTTCCCTTTATTCCACGTACCATAAAATTCAAATGTAAAACCATTATTTGCTAAAGCTTCTTTCTGCTCTTGACTGTCATACTTCACTTTTATATAGTCATCAACTCCATCAAAATTAAATGATGTATTCGTCAATCCACTATTATCATTATCTCCATCAAAATCAAAGCCTACTAGTTCCACTCCATCTCCGAATTGTTTTTGCAATGACTCTTTATCATTTTTTACACCTTTATCTATTATCGATGAATCTACATTTATTATTAAATCTTCTTTTACCGCTAACATATCTCCTGCTGATAATGATACATAGTTATTATCTTCTAATTCTACTACTTCTCCTGTTTCATAGTTTATTACAAATGCATTTTTCGCTGTTCCTAATCCTTCTATTTCTTTTCCTTTTTCTATATAATACCAGCCTGTTCCATAAGTTTTATCATTACTTACTATTACGTTCCATGTACTACTATTCTCTAATCTTTTATCTAATAATTCTTTACCTAATTTAGGACTTCCTTCCTCTGTATTTTTTCCTAATTTGTAAGACATAATTGACATTTCTAACGCTTCTCTATCTGCTTCTGTTTGATATTTCTTTGCTGCTTCCTTTGTTTTACTAAATAGCCCTCCATCTGATAATGCTATATTTAATGTTACCCCTGCCAAAATCAACAAGATTACTATTGTTACTACTAGAGCTATTAATGTAATTCCTTTTTCTTGTAATTTTTGTTTCTTAGCTATCTTTTTAAAATTTAAGCTTTCTTCTTTTTTATCTAATACCCTTATTTTTTCCTTCATTTGTATATTTTCCTCGCTTTCTATTTTATGTTAATTTTTATTAAGGAAAAAACTTAATAAAAAAAGAATAAATCTTATAATCTGCTTATATCAAGCCTTTCCATAAAGATTTATTCTTTTATTTTTTACAATTTTCTAATACTTTTATATTTTTATAATCTTGATTTTACCTACTCGTTATGCTATATTTTTCATATAGTAATTTTTATTAAGTTTTTTCATTAATAATATGAAAATTATAATTCCAAAATATATATTCATTGAACGTGTATTTTTCTAATAACATCATATTTCTTATTCTAATAATTCATGATATTTAGTTGCCTTCTCATAATTCGCATTAACTTCAGCTTCATCCAATGCTTTACTATATAATCTTAAACTATATGCATTAATCTTAGAGTAGTGCCACCATACGTCTCCTCCCATCGATGATCGACCGATACAAAAATACTTTAATGCATTTAAGTCCTCTTCAACGAATTTAATCCAATTCTTTTCATTATAGTCACCCTCATGTAATTTATTTCCATTAACATACACTCTCTGCTTATAAAATCTACCTTCTTTACCTGCCACTTCGTAACTATTAGAAGTATCCAATGTTACAGTAATATAAATCTCTCCCGACAGCAACTCTTCACTTAAAGGATACCAAATATTCCACGGATTATTAGGCTCGCAGTAGTCAGAAGTCCCATCTCCGCTACCAGCATTCCATTTCATATTATTACTCTCAATACCAAACCTCAACATAGCTTGACTCTCCTCAATGCCATTCCAATAGCAAAACAAACCACCATACTCCGTTTCTCTTTTTTCTTGATTCTTCCAAGACTGTCCATTTTTCCAAGTACCATAAAATTCAAATGTAAAGCCATTTTGAGCTAAAGCATCCTTCTGTTCTTGACTATCATATTGTACTTTTATATAGTCATTAATTCCATCAAAGTTAAATGATGTATTCGTTAATCCACTATCTGTAGTATAATCAAAGTTTACTAACTCAACATTTTTTCCTAATTGACCTTTTAATGTTTCTTCAGAGTTTTCTACACCTTTATCTATTATCGATGAATCTACATTTATTATTAAATCTTCTTTTACTGCTAACATATCTCCTGCTGATAATAATATATAATTATCATCTTCTAATTGTACGACTTCTCCGGTTTCATAGTTTATTACAAATGCATTTTTCGCTGTTCCTAATCCTTCTATTTCTTTTCCTTTTTCTATATAGTACCAGCCTGTCCCATAAGTTTTATCATTACTTACTATTATGTTCCATGTACTATCCAAACTTTTATCTAATAATTCTTTACCTAATTTAGAGCTCCCTTCCTCTGTATTTTCTCCTAGCTTATAAGACATAATTGACATTTCTAATGCTTCTCTATCCGCTTCTGTTTGATATTTCTTTGCTGCTTCCTTTGTTTTACTAAATAACCCTCCATCTGATAATGCTATATTTAATGTTACCCCTGCCAAAATCAACAAGATTACTATTGTTACTACAAGCGCTATTAATGTAATTCCTCGTTCTTGCAACTTTTGTTTTTTGGCTATCTTTTCAAACTTTAGATTTTCACTTTTTTCATCTAGTGTTTTTCTTTTTTCTCTCATTTGTATATTTCCCTCGCTTTCTATTTTATGTTAATTTTTATTAAGGAAAAAACTTAATAAAAAAAGAATAAATCTTATATCCAGCTCGTATTAAGCTTTTTCTAAGATTTATTCTTTTCATTTTTTATTGTTTTGTTACTTATTTTTAATTGTTATAATCTTGATTTTAACTAGTCGTTATGCTATATTTTTCATATAATAATTTTTATTAAGTTTTTTCATTAATAATATAAAAAATTTATATTTTTATTATAATTTTAAGATGATATTAAAAGATATACTCTCCTTGTTAAACTTTTTTGTCTAACAAGGAGTTTTTTCATTGTTTTGATACTATTATTTTTTATCTTCCACGAAGACATCTTAAATATTGTCTTTGACAGCAACATACTCTACAAGCATTTGTATTGGGGCAACATCCATTATTTTCTCCATTATTATTACCACTATTATTATTTCCATTATTATTATTTCCGCTGTTATTGTTTCCGTTATTATTGTTGCCACTGTTATTATTTCCATTATTGTTATTGCCGCTATTATTGTTTCCCGAATTATTATTTCCACTATTGTTATTTCCATTATTATTATTTCCTGAATTATTATTTGATCCATTATTATTACCATTGTTATTATTGTTATCTAAATCATTTAATCTATCAAGTATGTTTTGTATGGTTCTAAATATAAGTGCTGTTAAGAGTGCTAGAATAGCATAAGCTATTGCATATATTAAAAATTCTTCATCAAATACTGTAAAAGATAATATTAGAAATATTGCAAATACTATAGCTGATACTAATAAAGGGCTATTAAATATTCTTTGTAGAGCTATTGAAAATATTATTGTTGCAAGTGGAAATACAAAAAATAGTAAGATTGGATCTATCATATATTTTCCCCCTACTTTATTATATTAACCAACTTACTATTTTGTTAAAATTATGTAAATTTCTATGAAAAAATTGCTCTATTTATTAATCATATATTTGATACTTTATTATATATCTTGATATTCTACATTTACCAAGCACAAGCCTGTTGGTGGCAAAGTCTTGCCTGCTTTTAATCTATCTTTTGCTTCTAAAATTTCTTTTACTTTTGTCGGTTCTATTTTTCCTTCTCCAACCTCAACTAAAGTTCCTGCAATTATTCTTACCATATTGTATAAAAAACCATTTCCTGTAAGTGCTATTGTTATTATATCTCCTTGTCTTTCTACTTTTGCATCGTAAATAGTTCTAACACTATTTTTACTGCTTGTTCCACTTGCTTTAAATGATTTAAAATCATGTTCTCCAATTAAAAATTTTACTGCTTCATTCATTTTAATTTCATCTAATTTTATAGGATAATGATACTGCATATTTCTATAAATTGCTGTCCCTTGTTCTGAATTATTTATTGTATATTCATAAGTTTTTTTCTTGCAATTATATCTACTATGAAATCTTTCAGGAACTTCTTCAGCACTTTTTATTCTTATAGATTTTTTCAGTTGAGAGTTTAGGGCTATTGGAATTTTTTCTATGGGAAATTCCTTTTCTATTTTAAAATTTGCTACTTGACAAGTGGCGTTTACTCCTGCATCAGTTCTTCCTGAACCTATTAGTTCAACTTTTTCTCCAGTAATAATTTCTATTGCTCTTTCTATTTCACCTTGTATATTTAATTTGTTAGGCTGCTTTTGCCATCCGATTAAATTCTTTTCCATCATATTCTATTGTTAATTTAATGTTTCTCATATTTCTTCCTTAACCTATTAATATAGCGGTGATTTAAAAAATCTCCCGCTATAGTTAAATTTATTTTTTTTCTTTTTTTGTTTCTTTATTAGTTTTACTCTTTGTTTTTTCCTTCTTATTTTCCTTTTTTAAATTTTTATATTCTATTATCCTCGATTTTTTATTTTTTATATTTCCTTTAATTGCAGAAAATCTATCTTTTTTATCCTCAGGTCCATATTTTGCAATTATAAGATTCTTAATTAGTATTCTTTTTAAAGCATCCTCTTCTACATCTACTATTAAGGTCCCATCTTTTGCTATAGATACCTTTCCTGTTTCTTCTGATACAACTACTGCTATTGCATCTGATTCTTTTGAAATCCCAATAGCTGCTCTATGCCTTGTTCCAAGTCCTCTTACCATATCTTTATCATCAGTTAGTGGTAAAATACATGCAGCAGAAGATATTTTATTATTTGCTATAATTACCGCTCCATCGTGAAGTGGCGTTTTGGGTACAAATATGTTTGCTATAAGTTGTGGCGATATTTCTGAGTTTATTTCTACTCCTGTTTCTATTATGTCCTGAAGCTTTATATCTCGCTCAAAAACAATCAATGCTCCTGTTTTAGTTTTTGCCATTTCTTGAACTGCAATTACAACCTTATATATATCTTCTTTAGTTTTATCCCTTAAACTTTTATCTATTCCAAACATTTTAGTAAACGTACTAGATCCTAATTGTTCTAATGCTCTTCTTAGTTCTGGTTGGAAAATTAAGAGCAGGGCTATTACTCCATAAGTCATAAATGATGTTAATATAAAATTTAAAATTCTTAGCTTAAATATATTGCTTAATACGGTTATTATTACTAGAAATAAAATTCCCTTTAAAAGTTGCAAAGCTCTTGATTTTTTAGTTAATTTTATAAATCCATATATTAAAAATGCAACTACTATTACATCTATTATTGCTGTTATTATCTGCCAAGGATACGTCTTTAGTTCATTAATGTATGCTGGAAAATCAATTTGCATTTGTTCATTTACTTTCTCAAACATTACTTTGTCCTTTCGTTTTTATATAATTAATTCTATATTGCTCCTTTTAAGCTAAATATTAGATAAAACAACGCTGTTCCGCCTGCTGCAACTACCATCATTATTACTAATAAAAGTGCAATAATTCTGACAGCTCCTCTAGCTGGATCGAAGTGCTTTTTTTGTTTTACTTCATTTTGTGTAGTTTTATTTTCTATTTTTTCTTTTCTTTTCATTCTATTTCTCGCTTTCTTTTGGTTTTATGTTTACAATAATTATTGTAACATTTAGAATATTTAAAGTCAATATTTTCATTATATGTATTTTAAATTGACACGTTAAATTATCCATTTTTTTACATTATACAAATTCTTTCCAAACTACATTTGCTAAGTCTAATCCTTTTTTACTTAATCTTATTGTTATGTTATTTACTCTTATTAAATCTTCTTTCAAAAGTTTTTCTATTTGTTTATTATAAACTTCAAGTGGATTTTTATTAAATTTTATTTCAAAATTTCTTATGCTGACTCCATTTATTTTTCTTAAGCCTAGTAACATAAATTCATTCATCATCATTTTTTTAGTTTGTTTTTCTTCAATTTTTATATTTTTAAATTTTTCGTTCTTTTTCATATTTCTTATATAATTTTCTAAATTTGATGTATTTACATACCTCAAACCATTTTCATAAGATGCGCTTGCTACGCCAAATCCAAGATATTCTCCTTGATTCCAGCAATCAGCATTATGTTTGCACTTATATCCGATTTTTGCAAAATTAGAAATCTCATAATGCCAAAATCCATTATCCTCTAGTTTTCTTTTTGCAAACCAGTACATATATCTTTCCATTTCATCATCAGGAAGCAGTACTTGTTTTTTCTCTATAATCTTTTCTATATTTGTACCTGGCTCAACTATTAGAGAATATACTGAAATGTGAGTAACCTCCATTTTTATTAAAATGTTTAAAGTATTTTCTACATCATAAATTGTTTGGTTTGGAAGACCTATCATTGTATCTACGTTAATATTTTCAAAGCCCACTTCTTTTGCTTTTTCTATTACATCTTCAAATTCTTTAAATGTGTGGATTCGTCCTATTAGTTTCAATAATTCGTCATTTGATGATTGAAGTCCAATGCTTAACCTATTTATTCCCATTTTAAAATATGATTCTAAATTCTTTTTATTTGTTGTACCTGGATTAAGTTCCATTGAAATTTCTGCATCTTCATCTAAGTTAAAATTGTTTTTTATCTCATTTAATATTTCTTTTATGTATATAGGTTTTATATATGATGGCGTTCCTCCTCCTATATAAATTGTTTTTACAGTATAGTCAAAATTTGCTCTTTCTTTTATTTCGTTTTTTAGTGCTGCAATGTAATCTTCAATTAAATCATCTTTATTGCAAAATGATGTAAAATCACAATAATTACATTTTTGTTTACAAAATGGTATGTGTACATATATTCCTATATCTTTCATTTTTTATCCCTTATTTCATATATTTCTTATTAACTTTGATTATCAACTTCATTTATTTGATTCCTTATTTACTTTATTTTTTCTTAATTCTTCTGCTAAACTATTTATTCCTTCTAGTCTATGATTTACCCCTGATTTACTTATCGGATTTTTTAACAGTTTGCCAAGTTCACTTAAACTTGCATCCGGATTTTCTAGCCTTATATTTGCAAGTTCTTGTTCTTTTGGAGTAAGTTTATCAAATTTTTTCTTAGCTTTTATGAGCTTGATATTTTCTATTTGCTTTACTGAGCTTGATATTGTTTTATTAAGATTTGCTGTTTCACAATTAACTAACCTGTTTACTTGATTTCTCATATCTCTTATTACTCTTTCATCTTCAAATTCTAGCACTGATTTGTTAGCTCCTATATAAGCTAAAAATTTCGAGATATTTTCACCATCTTTAATATACAATATAAAATTTTTTTCTCTTTTTAAAATTTTTACCTCTATATTTTCTTCTAATAATACATCTTTTATAATTTTAGCATTTTCTTCTTTTTCAAAAACTATTTCTAAATGGTATTTATTTTTTGGATTTGTTACAGAGCCTGAACTCATAAAGGCTCCTCTAACTAATGCCCTTTTTTCTTCTTCTCCTCTTTTTTTATCCTCAATTTTAATTTTTCCTTTTGGATAAGTTATACAAAAATTTTTACCTTGCATTTCAATTTTATAATTATTTTCATTACAGTTATTTAGTAACTTGCTAAATCTATTGATATTGTATTGGTTTTCAGTGATAAATTTATTTGATGAAGTAGTAAGTAAATAGCCATCAAGCTCTGCTTTTACAAGAGTTTTATTTGATAGATTATTTATATTACTTAATTCTTTCTTTATTTTTGACGAAAATGAATCCATTACTTCCTCCATAATATTACTCTATCATTATTTGCAAAATCTTTTATACATTCTGCTCCTTCAAATAATTCTTGCAATTTGTTTCTTTGATTATAGCCTATTTCTAAAATTAAAAGTCCATCTTTTCTTAGATAGTTATTTACATTTTCTTTAATTATTCTATAAAAATCAAGTCCATCTTTTCCTCCATCTAATGCCATTAATGGTTCACACCTAACTTCTTTATCAAGTGTTTTTATAATATCTCTTTCTATATATGGTGGATTTGAAACTATTATATCAAATTCGTTTTTATCAATATTTTCAAACATGTCAGATTCTAGAAATTCTATTTTACTGACTTTATTAACATTTTTTTCAAGCATATCAAATTTTAAAGGTTCTACTTGTCCTATATTTTTATCAGTTAGATTTTTATCATGCTTATCTTTTACTATGTATTCATAGTTTTTTTTGGCTACATTCAAAGCTTCTGCACTTTTATCTGTTGCAAGTATTTCAACATTTTCTACATTATCTGCTATTGCAATTGCTATTGCTCCTGAGCCTGTACATAAATCCAAAACTTTAATTCTTCTATTATTTTCAAACTTTCTTATTCTTTCTATTTCATTTAGAACTTGCATCACAACTATTTCTGTATCGGGTTGTGGTATTAATACATTTTCATTTACAAAAAATTCTAGCCCCATAAAATATGCTTTATTAGTTATATATTGAACTGGATACCCATCTTGCACTTTTTTTGCTAATTCAACAATATTTTTTATTAATTCTTCTCTAATTTCTTCATCTTTATTTATTATTAAATATTTTCTATCTACTTTTAAAACATATTGAATTAGTATATTTGATTTTTCAGTTCCTATTAATTTATTAATCTTTTTTTTGAGTTCCTTTATAGTCATTTTGTAGTCAGTGCCTTTCTTGCAAGTATATTTATACAATTCTAAAGAATTTAATATAATTTGGTGTTTGGATTTTTTTTATTTTTTTTCCATTATAAATAGTTTCTCCTGTTTGAGTATCTTCCAATGGAATGTTTAAGTATACATTAGCAATAAACTTTTGCTCATAGTTATTTATAATATTTATATTAAAAGAAACTGTACATTTTATATCATCTAAAAAGACTCCTGTTCTTCTCAAAAGTTCTCCATTAAAAATCAAATCTGTATCTATATCAGAAATTATTTCGTTTTCTTTAATATTTTTATTTGCATATTCTAAAATTATTGGGTTAGAGCAATCTGCATACATTTGTGGTTTAGAATAATCAATATCACCATCATTTAATATTTTATATTCAATTTTATCATTAATAATATTCTCCTCTACATCAGTAAATTTTCCAAAGTCCTGAATATCCTTAAATGCAAGAGACGGTGTTCCATTCTTTAAATTAGAAAATTTAACATTGTCAATATACATTTCTTTTATAGAATTTCCATAATCTAGTTTTTCTTCTGACCTATTATTTATGTAAATTGCTATATCAGTATATTGATGCACATTAAGATTCCATATTGCTCTATCTTCTGCATTGTTATCTGCATCTGCACTACTATACATGTAAATATTATCAATACTAAATATTGTGTTTGCATTAAGTTTCCAAAATTCATTGATACTTTCAGCAAATTTATTACTAGTTATAAATCTTGTAATAGTATACATAATCATACCAATTAAGACTAAAACTAATAAGGTAACTACAATTAATTTTGTTCTAGTATTGCTCTCTTTTTTTCCATTTACTATTACAGTAGTTGTTTTTTTCATAACAAAAACCTTTCTTACTTTATTCATTAGTGCATTAAATAATTTGATAATTAATTCATTTTTAAAATTTTGCTCATTTTCTGTCTCATTTTTGTTTATATTTTATCATATTTATCTTTATATGTATTGATTTATTTTAAAATTTATGATATTTTTATTATAGTATAAATTTGATAATTTATAAATATTATTCCCTGCGTAGTACGTGTAGATTAGAATTTTAGAACCAACATATAGATTAAAGGGAGTCCGCCTTTGGATGTGGCGTGTAAGCTTAAATTAATTTAAGAAACCCAAAAGCATTCAACAAGACACCCACCTGTGAAAACAGGCTCTTAAAATCTTTAATCTTACGGCTAATGTGGGGGCTTATTTTTGATTTGTCTAGCTATAATTTAATTTGTTATCTTTTATTTAATCTTTAAATAATAATTTTTCTTTTTAAATTATTATTTTTTATTTCGCCAATACCTAAAAATTTTCCGATTACTATATATATTTATAAGTCCATTTCCTTGGCTTGTTTTAATTGCAACTCCATTAAGTAATTTTTTTATATCTTTATCCTCTATATCAATTTTTTTATCTATAATATTTTCTAATTCTATGAACTTTCCTGTATCTTCTATTTTATATTGTCCTATTCTTGTTCTCCTTAGAGATTTCATATAACCGGACTGTTCCTAATTTTTCAGCTATATTTTCACAAAGAACTCGTATATAAGTTCCTTTTGAGCAAACTACTCTAAATGTAATTTCTTTTATATTACATTCATCTTCTATTTTTAAAAGCTCAATATTTGTTATTTCAATATTTCTTTCTTCTCTTTCAACTTTTATTCCTTTTCTTGCTAAATCATATAGTTTTTGCCCATTAACTTTTATTGCAGAATACATAGGAGGCACTTGTTTTGATTTGCCTAAAAAACTTTGTAATACATCTTTTACATTTTCTAAACTTATATCTTTTGGTACTTCCCTTCTTTCTATCGTATTACCTTCACTATCTCCTGTATCTTTTTTCTCTCCTAAATAAACAGTTGCTATGTACTCTTTATCATGTTCCATTAGATAATCTGATAATTTAGTTGCTCCACCTACAAGAATTACTAATACTCCAGTTGCCATTGGGTCTAAAGTTCCAATATGTCCAACTTGTTTTATATTATATTTTTTTCGTACTTCTCTAACCATATCAAAAGATGTTTTTTTCAATGGCTTGTCCACAATTTCTAATCCATTCATTTTAATTGTCTCTTTATTTCTTTCACTAGTTTTTCTTTTATTTGTTTTGGCGTTCCTTCCATTGTTACTCCTGCTGCTCTTATATGTCCTCCTCCACCAAACATTAAGCAAACATCTGAAACATTAACATAGCTATTAGACCTAAGTGATACTTTATATCCTTTATCTGTTTCGTGTAAAAATATAGAAACTTCTACTCCTTCTAGATTTCTTCCTTCATTTACTATTCCTTCATAGTCTCCCGTTTCAGCATTAACCTTTTTTTCATCTTTTTTTGTTATATATGTATATGCAATTTTTCCATCTTCTAAAAATTGCATTCTATCTATAGCAATTTTTCTTAATTCAAAACTTGTTCTTGTGTTTGTAGCAAGTAATAGTTTGTATAGTTTAGAAATATTAACTCCTTTGCTTAAAAGCTCTGATGCTATTTCAAATGTTTCTTGAGATACCCCTGAATACTGGAATCCACCTGTATCTGTTATAATTCCACCCATAAGGCAAGTTCCAATATCAGTTGTAATCTCCCAATTATAGTACTTAAATAATACATACATTACCTGACTACAAGCAGGGGAACTCATATCTACATAATTTAAATCTCCAAACATTGCATTACTACTGTGATGGTCTATTACTATTCTATATTTTGCATTTTCAAAATATTTTGCCCATCCATTTAATTGATTAATTGCGGCACAATCAACAGATATAGCTAGTTCATATTCTTCCCTTTTTCCTTCTTCTTGCAAATTATCTATCCCTGGCATACAATTAAATACTCTTGAATATTTTGGAACAATTATTTCTACATCCTTATCTAAATTTTTTAGTGCCATATATAAAGCTAAACTAGTTCCAATCGCATCTCCATCAGGATTTTCATGTGTTAATATTATTATATTCTTTGCCTCGTTTATTTTTTTTAAAATTTCATCTAAACTTGACATACTTTCTCCTTTATATCTTAATTTATCTTTATTTTATTAGTGTATTTTTCTATCTTCATTTTATTAGTTTGTAAACTATTAAAAATTTTCATAAAGTTCTAATCTTGTTTTTTATTTTCCTTTTCTTTAATTTCTTTTAAAATAGCATCTATTTTTTCTCCATAAACTATAGAATCATCATATTCAAATACAAGTTCTGGGGTTATTCTTAAGTTTACTACTTTTGCTATTCTGCTTCTCATAAATCCTGATGAGTCTTTTAATCCTTGTAAAGTTTTCTTTAAGTTCTTTGAATTTAATACACTTACATAAACTTTAGCATATTTTAAGTCAGGTGTAACTTTAACTTTAGTTACACTAACCATACCTGTAACATCAGGATTTTTAAGTTCATAATTTATAATTTGGCTTAACTCTTTTTTTAACTCTTCATTAACTCTTCCAAGCCTATTTGTATTTTTGTTCATTTTTCTTTAATCCTTTTTTATAATTATAATTTTAGTATTAAAAATATTGAAAATTTGGCAGCGGCGCGTAGCGACACGTTATCTTTTTATTTCTTCTTGAATATATGCTTCGATAATATCTCCATCTTTTACATCATTGTAATCTTCTATTTGAAGACCACATTCAAATCCTTTAGATACCTCTTTTGCATCATCTTTGAATCTTTTTAGAGATATTAATTTTCCTTCATGAATAACTATTCCTTCACGAATTACTCTAACGCCTGCATTTCTTTCTAGTTTACCATCTGTAACATAGCAGCCTGCAACAGTTCCAACATTTGTGATTTTGAATGTTTGTCTTACTTCGGCATTTCCAATATTTACTTCTTTGTAAACTGGTGCAAGCATACCTTTCATTGCACTTTCAACATCTTCTAACGCTTGATAAATTACAGAATATTGTTTTATTTCTACTTGCTCTTTTTCTGCTAAACTATTTGCTGCCCCAACTGGTCTTACATTAAATGCAATAATAATTGCATTTGCAGCTTTTGCAAGTTGTACATCAGACTCTGTAACTCCACCTGCATTTGAATGTATAACTTTTACTCTTACTTCATCATTAGATAATTTTTCAAGTGATGATTTCAATGCTTCGGCTGTACCTTGAACATCAGTTTTTACAATAATACTTAATTGTTTTAAATCTTCACTTTCCATCTTGTCAAATAGGTTATCCAATGTTACTGCATTATTATTTGCAATCGCTTTTTCACGGTTTGCTAGTTTTCTTTGTTCAATTAAATGTTTTGCTACTTTTTCATTTTTAACTTCATAGAAAATATCTCCTGCTTCAGGAACTTCATGAAGTCCTGTTATCTCTACTGGTGTTGATGGTCCAGCTTTTTTAACTAGCTTTCCTTTATCATTTTTCATTGTTCTTATTTTTCCAATAGATGTTCCTAAAATGATTGTATCTCCAACATTTAATGTTCCTCTTTGTACTAAAACTGAGGCAACTGCACCTTGAGTTTTATCAAGTCTTGCTTCTATAACAGTTCCTTTAGATTGTCTATTTGGATTAGCTTTCAAATTTTGCATATCAGCAACTAATAATACCATTTCTAAAAGGTTATCAATATTTATTTTCTTTTTTGCTGAAATAGGTACATATACTGTATCTCCACCCCATTCTTCAGGAACAAGTTCATATTTCATTAATTCTTGTTTTACTTTATCAATATTTGCGTTTGGAAGATCTATTTTGTTTACTGCTACGATAATTGGTGTATTTGCTGCTTTTGCGTGGTTTATAGCTTCAACTGTTTGTGGCATAACTCCATCATCTGCTGCTACAACTAATATTGCAACATCAGTGATTTGTGCACCTCTAGCACGCATACTTGTAAATGCTTCGTGTCCTGGTGTATCTAAGAATGTAATTTCTCTATTGTTAACATTTACTTTATAAGCACCTATATGTTGAGTAATTCCTCCAGCTTCACCTTCAATTACATTAGTCTCTCTAATTGCATCTAATAGTGATGTTTTTCCATGGTCAACATGTCCCATTACGACTATAACTGGTGGACGTGGTACTAAATCCTCTTCTCTATCTTCTGAATCATCAAACAATATGTCTTCGTCTTTAATTTCTTCCTTTTTAGTAGCTTGAACACCAAAAGTATCAGCAACTAAGTAAGCGGTATCAAAATCTAAATCTTGATTAATATTAGCCATTATTCCTAAGTCAAATAATTTTTTTATTACTTCTGCTGATGTCTTTTTAAGCTCTGTTGCTAAATCCTTAACAGAAATAGTTGCTGGTATTGTAATTTCTTTTAATTCAAATATTTTTTGTTTTCTTTCTTCTTTTTCAACTTTTCTCTTACTCTTCTTGCCTCTTGCAGTTGTCAAATCATAATAATCAAGCATTTCTCCTTCTTGGTCTTGTAACATATTAGAAAGTCTATTTACTTGTTTTAAATCTCTTAATTTTCCTCCATTAAAAGATTCTTCCATATCTCTTCTTGACCTATTTTTCTTCTTCTCATCTAGGTTTCTATTTGCTTTTTGTTTATCTATTATTCTGTTTGAATAATCTCTCTGATTATTCTTCTCTATCATATCAATAGACATCATATCGCTATAACTTCTATCACTTTGGTGAATATTGTCAGATTTTCTATAATCTTTTCTAAATCCAGTATTGGCACTTCCTGCATTATTTCTATTAAATCCTTGGTGACCATTAAATGATTTATTTTCTCCATTTTGGTTATATCTTTGTGATTTGTTATGAAATTCATTATTATGATTTTTATAATCATTATTATAATTTCTGTTAAATCCATGTTCATTATTTTTTGATTTATAACCATTATCAATACTTCCGTTTCTATTTAAATTTTTAGATACGGTTTGATTATCATTGTTAAATTTATTTGCCTGATTATTGGTAGAAGTTTTTACTTCTTCTTTTGAAATATTATTTGCTTTTATTTCTGCTTTATTTTCATTAATATTATCTTTTTCTATGATTTTTGTCTCATCCTTTTTATCAGTTTTTGTTTCTTTTGGTTTTATTCCAAAAAGCTCACTAACCGTCATAGGCTTAGAAGGTCTTTCTCTATAAACAATATTATAGTCTTTATTTCTTTTTTGTGTATTAAATCCTATTCCTGCTTTTTGATCTTCCTTTACTACATTATTTTTCTTTTCTTCTTCAACTATAACTTGTCTTCTAATTATGACTTGACCTGTGGTTTTTATCTCTTCTTTTTTATTATCTTTCTTTTTCACATTGTCTTTTATTCTTTTTGCTTCGGTATCATCTATTGAGCTTAAATGACTTGTTACACTTATTCCTAGCTTTTTTGCAATATTAATTACTTCTTTATTATCTATATCTAATTCTTTGGCTATTTCATAAATCTTCACTTTACTCAATCGACTCACCTCCTAAAACATCATTTATAAATATATTTTTTATTTTAAAAATTTTCCTTTTCAATATTACACCCCTATTTGTCTTATTTATATTTTATATATTTTTATTTAGGTTTATTCCTTTTCTTCATTTATTTCATCTGCTTGACTTTCTTCTTCTTGTTTTTCTTCAAGCATTTTTCTAAATTGTGATTCACTCTTAATATCTATTGTCCAATTATCAGTAAGTCTAGCTGCTAATTTAGCATTTTGACCACCTTTACCAATTGCTAATGATAATTGGTCATCAGGAACTATTACTTGTGCAAATTTTTCATCTTCTTTAGCATCTACTGCTAAAACTTTTGCAGGTAACAATGAAGTTGCTATAAATGTTGATGGGTCTGCATTCCATTCAATAACATCTATTTTTTCTCCATTAAGTTCATTAATTATATTTTGTATTCTAATACCTTTTTGACCTACACATGAACCAACTGGGTCAATATTTGGATTTTGAGAATAAACTGCAACTTTACTTCTAAATCCTGCCTCTCTTGAAATACTTTTTATTTCAATCAATCCTTCATAAATCTCAGGTATTTCAATTTCAAATAGTTTTCTAACAAACTCTGTACTAGCTCTTGAAAGAATAATTTGTGTTGATCCTTTTACTCCTTTTTCAACACTAATTATACAAGTTTTTATTTTGTCATTTACTTTATATCTTTCAGTTGGAATTTGTTCTTTTTTAGGCATTATACCTTCTATTCTTCCTAAGTCTAGTATAACAGAACCCCCATCTGCTTTTTGTACTAATCCAGTAATTATTTCACCTTTTTTGTCTTCAAATTCTTTAAATATTACATCTCTTGAAGCTTCCCTTATTTTTTGTGTAATTACTTGTTTTGCAGTTTGTGCTGCGATTCTTCCAAATTCTTTAGGCATTAATTCAATTTGAAAAATATCTCCAACTTTAAAGTTTTTGTCTTTTTTCTGAGCTTCTTCTAAAGAAATTTCTGTTTTATCATCTTGTACTTCTTCAACTATATTTTTTTCTTGGTAAACGTGTATTTTTCCGTCAGCTTTATCTAATACAACCTTAACATTTTCAGTTGTACATTCAAAATTTCTTTTATAAGCAACGACTAAAGCTGTTTCTATAGATTCCATTAGAAAATCTTTTTTTATCCCATTTGTTTTCTCTAACTCATCCATAGCTAATAATAACTCTGTTGTATCAATGCCCTTGTTTACAACTTTTGTTTCCTTTTTCTTCATTTTAAATTTCCTCCCAATTATATACATTTTTCATTTTCGAAATATTAGTCTTATCTATAGAAATTTCTTTTTCATCTACTTGCAATAAAATTTTTTCTTGGTCATAATTTTTAAGAATTCCTGTTATAATTTTTTGTTTGTCAATTGCCTTAAATAAATGTATTTCGATTTTTTCGTTTTTTAAAATTTCTAGCTGTTTATCAGTTCTTATCCTTCTTTCTAATCCAGGTGATGATACTTCTAAAAAGTATTGTGACTTTATTAAATCTTTTTCATCTAAAATATCTGTTATAGCATTATTTACCTTTTCACAATCTTCTAGTGTAATTTGTTTTCCATTATCTATAAATATCCTTAAGTAATTATCTTTTCCTTCTTTTTCATAGATTACATCATAAACCTCATAACCTAAATTATTGATTATTGGTTCTACTATCTTAATTACATTTGTTTCTAAAGATGTCATTAAATACTCCTTTTAAAATAATTTATCGTAAAACTAAAGAGTGGAATTTGCTTCCACTCTTTGCTATCTCTTATGCTATAATGTATATTATACTATCAAAATACTTAGAAGTCAAGTATTTTGAGTAATTATTTAATACATTATTTATTAAAAATTAAAAATAAACTATTTTTAATTAAATAATAATATAGCATGAACAATTACTCTATACTTATTGTTATTATCACACGTAATTAATGTAATAATATTATCTTCATAATTTATATTATCTTCGTTTATATCAAATTTTATATTACTTTTCTTTAATACAGTTTTTATATAACTTTCTTTTTCAGCTTCGTCTGTAAAATTCTTTTTTATTATATTATCATCAGGTTCTGTGACATAAGCAGAAAAAACTTTATATATTTTAGAAGTATCTTTTGTATAAATCTTAACATTCACATCTGTTCCTAGTGTTCCATTTTTTATCTTGTGTAAGTCTGCAAACATTCTCTCATTTTTCATATTGTGCCCATAGATTGATGTATTATCATCTAAAAATTTTGAATCTGCAGAACTATCTAAAAATATACTTCCTGAAACACTATATTTTTCATATATATCTTTTCTTATATAGTACTCATCAGTTTCTGCTTGAAGTATTGGATAATTTATATATGTATCGTCTATTTTTATCCAAGCAACAACATCATCATTTATACTTAATAATTTTTCAAAATCTATTTTCTCTTCTGACACATCATTGCTTGTATCTTCACTTTCTTCTACTTCTGAAACAACTTCTGAATATAGCCCTTCTTCTAATTTTTTTGTATCTCTGTCACTTTTAATCCATATAAAACACATATAACCCGAATATAAAAATATTCCAATAAATATTACTAATAGTATATTTATAAATATTTTTTTCTTCATTTTTATTTCCTATTCTAAATTTATATTTTATCTTTTTATTTTTATTTATTGTATTTTTATTATTATTATTTTTTTTTATTTATTATTTTTTGTTAATTAATTGTTAATTTTTCTTAGTAATTAAATCTTTTCTATTATTTCTGAATTTGATTTATAAATACTATTTTCTGCTATAACACCTCTTACTGAAGAAAGTGGATATATATTAGTATTTTTTCCTATAATTGTTCCTGGATTAAGTATACTACCACATCCAACTTCAACTTTATCTCCCAGCATAGCTCCTACTTTTTTTAGATTTGTTTCTATTTTTTTTTCTTTATCTTTTATTACAACTAGAGTTTTATCTGATTTTACATTTGATGTAATTGAGCCTGCACCCATGTGAGATTTATATCCTAAAATAGAATCTCCTACATAATTATAATGTGGTACTTGAACTCTATTAAATAATATAACATTTTTTAGTTCTGTAGAATTTCCAACAACTGCATCCTCTCCAACAATTGCTTTACCTCTTATAAAAGCACAGTGACGTATTTCTGCATTTTTGCATATTATTGCTGGTCCTTTTATATAACTACTTTCAAATACTGTTGCTGTTTTATGAATCCACACATCTTCTCCAACCTTTTTATATTCATCTTTTGGTAATTTCTTTCCTAATTCCAATATAAATTCTTCTATATGTGGAAGCACTTCCCAAGGATATGTATATTTTAAAAGTAATTCTTTTGCAATTGTTTCATCTAAACTATATAAATTAATTATTTTACATTCTTCCATATTTTCTTTTCATATAATTTTTTAATTATATGTTCTCCCTTCTTTTTAATTTAATTTCCAATACTCATTATATAGCTTTATTGCGGTTTCAGGACTATCTACCCCTTCTTTATTTTTTATTGGTGCAAAGTCTTCTTCTCTTATTCCTCTTAATATTGTCATATTGTTAAAATAATTAAATCCATCAAAGATAAAGGCTTCGTATTTATAAGCATTTGGTTCGGTTAATTTTATAAGATTTCCTTTTTCATCTATATAATTTGCTTTTTTATGAGCACTATGATATGGAAGATTTTGGACAGCTATTTTTTCTAAAGCATTTAAGCTATATAAATTGCACATTATATGTGATTCTCCATATAAAAGCTCCCCTTCCTCATCTGTTTCTTCCGCTAATTGATCAGGCAGTTCTGTATATTCTATAACTGCGGGTTTGCTGTCTTTTTTACAGAAAACTCCTACCTTTTCGTGTGGATTAGCTTTTACAACTGATTTAGATGCTACTTCATTTTTTTCTTCAATTGTAAGTCCTATTAATATTGGGTCACACATATTTAAAATTGCATTATCAACTGCTCCAATGAAAATCCATTCTATTCCTCTTTTTTTCATGTCAGAAAGTATTCCTTCATTTTTCATAGATTTATAAATGCTTCCATTTCCATCTGATGCAACTTTAATGTTATAATTTTCATCAATTAATAGTTTACCTTCTTCTGAAAGTATAGGTAGATTACCTTGTTTAAAAAATCTTACACTATCTTTTGGATATCCAAAATAGTTATGTTCTTCAAAAAATGAAACTGTTTTTTCATTATTTTCTGTACTAGTCATTATGTACCAAGGAATTACAACATTATATTTTTTATTTTCTCTTAATAAATTTTCAGCTAATATTTCAAATAAATATTTGGCTTTAGGCTTTACTTCTAACTTAAATGTTCCCTTTGGTCCATCATGTCCGAGTCTTGTTCCTTGCCCTCCAGCCATTGTAACAACAGCATATTTATTGTTTTTTATAATATCTTCTCCTATTTTAGTTAAATATTCTTTTCTATCTTTTTCTAATTTGTATTTATCTACAAATGGAATATGTTCTATAATTATTCCTTTTATTGCTTTAGTATTATCTCTATTGCTTATTTCATATAAATTTTCTAATTGTTCAAAATTCAATTCCTCTATTTGACTTATTAAATTATTTTTCTTTTCTTCATCTACCATATCTAAATAATTAAGTATGTGTTCTTGATTGTATTTTTTTAATAATTCATTGTAATTTCTCATCATAGCAGACCCTTTCTATATAATTAAACTGCTTGTTTTAATAATATTTGCATTGTATCATATTAGTATATTTTATGCAATATGTAAAAAATTTTAAACCTCTACAAAAAAATTAACTTAATTTTATAAAGATTTACTAATAGAAAATATTTTAAATAATTATTATAAAATTGTCATAACTTCAATTTCCTCTAATATACTTTAATAAAGTTTTGTACAAACGTCTCTAAAGGAGGTAAAAAATGGATGACAATTTAAAA
>CANRLA010000016.1 GCA_947631315.1 uncultured Clostridia bacterium
TAAAATATTCTGTGCTTAATGATAATAAGAATTTATTTGCCTCAAAATATCAATTATACTTACCAACTGAAGAAGAACTAGCAAGGGAAATAGAAAAGCAAAAAGAAGAATTTGAAGAGAAGAAATAGAACAACCATCATTAATAAAACATTGATAAATAAAAACAATATAATTAGGAAGTGAAAAATGGAATATAAGCAAAAAACATTCTTTAAAGATTATAAAAATAAAGATACAATTAATATAGATATATATGCTGATGAATCAAAAGAAATAGCTTATAACAAGGAAAACATTACATATATTATGGTAATGGCTATTCCATCTGATAAAAAAGAAAATCTATTTAATAAGCTTAATAATTCAAGGTGTTTGAATGAAATTCAAAATAATTATGCAAATTGTAAAAATAATTGTAAATACCATATCAACAACAACGTAGAAATACATTATTCTCATTTAGGGAAACATCAAATTACAAGGGAAATAGCAAATAAATGGATCGATATTTTATTAGAAAATGATAAAAATAATGAAAAATCTATATATTTTAATATTTTAGGAATAAAAAATAATAGTTTGGAGTTTAATAAATTTGGAGAAAATCATATACATGCTAATATCTATAATAGATTTTTTAGAACTGCATTAGTAAGACTTCTTAGAATGTTTGATGAGTATAAGAATGTAGAAATAAATCATATTTTTCATGATAAAACTGATGAAATGCAAAATCATTTTTTCTTTGAAAATCGCACAGTATATAAAATATTATATGATGAAGAAATTAAGGGAAAAAATAAATATAAATTTAATACTAATAAAATTGAATTTATTGACTCAAATCATATTACTGGTAATATTCAGGATTCGCAATTTATTCAATTTGTGGACTTGATACTAGGAGTTACAGAAAATGTTATACATGCAAATGCTTCGAACGAAACAAAAATAGAATTAACAAATAAAATAAATCCATTGATAACAAGAATACTTGAAAATCCGGGTAATAAAAATAGTAGTTATAACTATTTTAACAAACAAACATTATCTTTCTTTCCTAAAATGAGTAGAGATGATATTATGTTAAAATATGGGAAAATAGATGAGACTATAATTTATGATTTATTACATAATAAGGATAATTTTGAAAATGGAAAACAAGCATTATTTAATAAAGAATCTAACCAATTAAATATATTTGATATAATGTAAATTATAAAAATTATTGCCAAATCTAAAAAATTATGTTAAATTAAAAACATAGTTAATAGCAAGAAAAATTACATTTGTATATACAAATCTCGTAATCTATTGCTATAACTAATTTTGAAACGGATAACAAGGTACTTTTGCAAGTGATGTTTTTCGCATACGTCCCTTGCTCAGGCACCAACGACGTATCTGTTCGAACTAATAGAACAGATTATATAAATACCATTCTGAAAAAGGGTGGTATTTTTTTATTAGTTTTTTCAGTACGTACTACGTCATCCCACAAGATTTGTGTCAATGGTCAAAACTCATTGGGGTTATGACTTATGACAAAGTCAAAATTCTATTAGTACTTATGTATGAAGTTTTTTATAGAAAAATTGCAAAGAAGTTGAAAAAATTAATAAAATATGATATTCTGTTTATATTAATTTCCTTTTTATCCTATTTTACTGGTTGATATATAGACATTTATTATAAAATAATTATTTTTAGGAGGAATAAGTATGACCTTAATAACAGTATTAATTATAGTAATTATTGTATTGAGCATTTTACTAATCATTTCAGTAATCTTTAATATTTTGTTATGGAAAAGGTTTAAAGAAACTAATCAGCAGTTACGGTGGTACGATATGTCTACTAGATACTCTAGTAAAGATTAATAGCTTGTAGATAAATCATAAAAATTAACTATCAAGCAAAAAAATAAAGTGTATCAGTCAATTATGAAATATACACTTTATTTTTTTATTAATTATATTAAAAATATTTAATATTCATATTAAATAAAAAAACAAAAGTTTTAGATAACCACGTCAACAGCACCATAAACGAAAAAACTAAAACTCTTATTTTTCTGAGCATTTTTGGTCATTTTTTGATTTAAAAGTATTCAAAACTAATGCAATAAAGCAAAATTTAATTAGTTAAAAAATAAACAGAATGATATCTGTAAGTAATATTTGGAAAAAATTAAATTTAATGAGGTTGAAAGAAATTTTTATTTAGAAGAATCAATATTATTTAAAGCATAGAAAAAATACTATAATATAGATTATGTATATTTTTCCTTATTGTATATAAAATATTTATATATAAATAACGTTTGCAAGGAGGAAAATATATGGCTTTAGATAAATTTGCTATTGGTCAAAGAATTAGAACAATTCGTGAACAAATTTATAAAGAAACTCGTTCCGACTTTTCATATAGGTGTTCTATAACTGAAACTCATCTTGGTCAAATTGAAAGAGGAGAAATTTTAGTTAGTTTAAATGCATTAGATAAGATAGCAACTTATACAAATACAGATGTTGACTTTTTGCTATATGGTAATAACAACAATAACGATTTAACAGTAAAACATAATTTAGAAAAATTATTAAATAGAAGTAGTGAAGAAGAATTAAAGATGTATTTTAAATGTATTTCTTCTATAAACAATTTTATAAATAAATCTAAATAAAAGCAGATATTACAAAGAAGAGTAGTGTCTGCTTTATTTTGCTCTTTGATATATTTGACAAGTAATAAAAAAATTATCTATTTTTGTATATTTTTGTTTACTTTTTTTATCTATTATGGTAAGATGAAATCGATTAATAAAAAATAATTTAGGAGGTGAAAAAATGCTAGATTTAATATTAATTATACTTTTAATAGTAAGTTTGTCTAATCCGGATGTATTGTTATCTAAAAAAGTGAAGGAAAGAGCAAACGCTGAACAGAAAGTGATACTTACAAAAAATCTAAGAAAAATATATGGAATTATGATAGCTTTGTTTGAATCATTAGCACTTATGAGATATATTGAAATTGTAGGAATAATATCATCGATTATTTTTATAATATTATTTTTTACGATATCATTGCCGGCAATTAAAGAAAACTCAAAAATAACAAAAGAATTAAATCAGTAAGCAATATATAAGCTTATTAGAAAGGGGAAAGGTATTATGAGAAAAAAAATAAAGATTACTTTTATATTACTCTTATTAATTGAACTTATATTTAATTCAATAAAAGAAGTAAAGGCACATTCGATTGAACTAGATCCACAATCTGTAATTTCGTTACCCTGGTTTATAACAGCTGGAAGTGGAACAATTACAATAAGTAGTTCTATAACAAATTATTCATTATATTATCAAGCAGTGCAAATTCCAAATACAGTTTATTCGCAAATAGAAAAAATAAATTCAGATGGCGAAGATAAATCAGACACTTTAAAAGAACAATATTCTAAATTGAAAACCGAAATGGATAATTTAAAGACAACTTACGATGAAGCAAATAAAGCCTATCAAGCAGGAAAAGATGGTACAGAATCAGAAACGTTAAAAAGTGCTTATGAAAAAGCAAAAACAGAATATGAAAATAAAGCCAAAGAATACTCTTCTAAAATTGAGGAATATAATAAAAAAGTGGAAGAAATAAATAACCAAATAAAAGATTTAATACCAACCTATGTAGAAGGTAATTGGGTACAAATAAGAGATAATAAATTTTCTGTTGATTTGACACAATTTGTTGGAAAACAAGCCTTTGCTATATGGGTAAAATTAGTAACTAATGATGGTAAAACATATTATGATGAAGGAACTTACGTAATGTCAGGAACTAAGAAAACAGAAACTAATGTAAAATCAATTAGTTTAGATAAGACATCTTTATCAATGGAAGAAGGAAGCAATTATACATTAACTGCTACAATAACACCATCTGATGCTACTAATAAATCTTTAATTTGGTCAAGTGACAATGAAAAAGTAGCTACGGTTACAAATGGAAAAGTGACAGGTATTGCTAAGGGATTTGCCAAAATAACTGTTTCAACAGTTGATGGAAATTACTCAGCAAGTTGTAATGTAACGATAACGGAAAAGGTTACAGAATCGAGCAAAGAAAAAACAAACACTGAAGAAGTAAAAAAAATAGATAATACTACAGTTTCAGGAGATAAACTACCACAAACCGGTTTTTCATATGTAATACCATTAACTGTTGTTACAAGTGTAAGTGTATTAGCATTTATTTTTTATAAAAAGAATAAATACTTAGATTTTAAATAGAAGTAAATATATATCTTAGATTAAAAATAAGATGCTAACAACGTATTTAGCTGTACTTTATATGGCAGCTTGAAAAAAATTTGACCATTTTAAAATTATTTGTTATAATATGTAAAGTTACTCTTACATAACATATCAATTTAAGGAGGAATACACAATGAAGATTTCAAATGTAAGAATTAAAGATGTAACTATTGGGCTTGACGAGTTAGGCAAAATTTCTGCGATGGTAGTATTTGAAAATCAGAGATGCAGGTTTCAGTTGGATTTCACGTTATGTGATTCAAAAGATGCAATGCGGTTTGAGTCAATCATGAAATTTGCAGGCGAGAGAACGACTAATGCTATGAAAGGAAAGATTATCCGCATGGTTGAAGTAGACAACAGAATAAAAGGCTTTGGGGATCCAATCATGGATAGGTTTATTCCGATTTTTGATGATTATGATAACGAAGTCAAAGAAAACGAGTTTATGGAGATGTTGAAAAGCAAATAAAATTACATCTACTCCTTAAAAGGACACCTTAATATATTTAAGGTGTCCGATTTCCTTTTTTAGATAAAAATTTTATTTTTTTATTGATGCTGTATTCTTTATATTACAGATTTTTTATAGCATTTCTTGCAAGTTCATCACATCTATTATTATATTTATTATCGCTATGACCTTTAACTTTCATAAAATTAACTTTATGTATCTTTGTTAAATTATAAAGATTAATCCAAAGGTCTTTATTTTTTACAGGACTTTTATCGGCGGTTTTCCAATCATTTTTTATCCAGTTATAAATCCAACCTTGCGAAAAACTATTTACAACATAAGCACTATCACTATATAAATCAACTTCACAAGGAAATTTTAATGCTTCTAATCCCTTAATTACAGCTGTCATTTCCATTATATTATTTGTAGTATCTTTTTCACAACCAAATAATTCTTTCTCTTGACCATTATATATTAGAATGGCCGACCATCCACCAGGACCAGGATTACCTGAACAAGCACCATCTGTATATATTGTAACTTTTTCCATTTATTACCTCCAAAACATTGTAAAAATTCTAATTTTATGATATTATATCAATAATTAATATTGCTTTCAAGTAAAGGAGAAATGAAATTGTCTAAAGTTTTGGGAATAGTTGCTGAATATAATCCATTTCATAATGGACATTTATATCATATAGAAAATGCTAAATCAAAAACGGAGTCTGATTATGTAGTAGCTGTTATAAGTGGTAATTTTACACAAAGAGGAGATACATCTATAGTAAATAAGTGGGAGAAAGCAAAAATGGCTTTAAATAATGGAGTAGACCTTGTTATAGAGTTACCTACTATTTATAGTATTTCAAGTGCAGAAAATTTTGCAAATGGTGCGATAAAAATCTTAAATGATATGGGAATAATTAATTATATATCATTTGGAATGGAAGCAGAGGATATAACAATTTTAAACAACATTGCGAATGTCTTATATGACGAGCCAAAAGAGTATAAAGATATTTTAAAAAAAGAATTAAAAGATGGAATTACTTATGCAAAAGGAATGGAAATAGCAATTTGTAAATATTTAAAGGATGATAAATATAAAAATGTATTAATTGGATCAAATAATATTTTAGGTATTGAATATTTAAAATCTCTAAAAAGATTAAAAAGCGGAATAATACCAATAGGAATTAAAAGAGAAAAAGTATTTTATAATAGTAGAAGAATAATTGATGACTATGCTAGCGCAACAGGAATTAGATACTTATTAGAAAAAAGACAAATAGAAGAAATATCTAAGCTTGTTCCAAACAGTACATTTAATACATTAATAGAAAATATAAGAAGTGGAAAATATAATATCAATATATATAATTTTTCAAAAGAAATTATGTATAAATTACGAAGCATGAGTATAAAAGATATTTCAGATTTACCAGAAGTTACAGAGGGATTAGAATATTTAATAAAAGAATCAAGTGAATACACTAACAATATTTTGGAATTGATAAATAATATAAAATCAAAAAGATATACACAAAACAGAATTCAAAGGATATTGTTATATGCATTACTTAATATTAATAAAAGTGATATGGAAATATCTAAGAAAGTAAAACCTTATGTTAGGGTTTTAGGATTTAGTGAAAATGGACAGAAATTATTATCTGAAATAAGTAGAAAGAATAATGTAATTACTTCAGTAAAAAACTTTGAAAAAAATAATAAAAATACTAAATTAAAAAGATTGTTAGAAATTGATAAATATGCAACAGATATTTATACATTAGGTTACTCTAATAATTCAATATCTAACTTAGATTATAGAAATGGTTTAATTAAAATTTAATATTAATTAAAGTTTATATATAATGAAAATATAATATTTTAAGAATAATCATATTGAAATATTACAATAATATTACAATATGATTAATTTTTATGGATACTTATTGAAAGAAACATACTTGTATCATATAATAAATCTAAATTATTAAGGAGGCAATCTAATGGGAGAAGAAAGCTTTGCAGATTACATCTTAGGTGAAAAGGATTGGGGAAAAAAATTAGAAATAATGTATTACTTGAAAAAAAGAACTGGAATTTTTTATGATAATTCTGTTATTTTCAAAACATTATTAACTAAATTATTTTTAGATTATCTTCATGAAAGTTATCCCAAATTTGAAATAGATGATAATCGAGTTATAACAGCAAGACTACTTTGTGATTGTCAAAAGATTGAAAATTCCACTAACTTAGATGAAATACAAGGATACGCGAAAAGAGGAGCAGAATATCTAAAAAAGCTAGGATTTG
Organism: uncultured Clostridia bacterium; assembly: GCA_947631315.1. Lineage (GTDB taxonomy): Bacteria > Bacillota > Clostridia > TANB77 > CAG-508 > CAG-793. The sequence goes on from CANRLA010000016.1 coordinate 7,102, forward strand.
ACGATAATTTTTGCAGAATTTGTGAGGGAGTAAATAGATATACAATAAAGGATGATAGACCTCCTGAAAGTGACATATTAGAACTTGCAGACCAATTTGGAGGAATGCTTTTAGATAGACCAGAGAGAATAGGATTTAAACCAGATGAGGCATTAGTTTTACTAGAACATAGAAATTTGAAAGATAAGAATAATAGATTACTAAAACCATTTGTAAAATTTGTAAATTACATGCAAACAGTCGAGGCATAAATTCAATATTTAGGAGGAAAAACAAATGTCAGATTATAATGTTTTAACATATGCTGTAAATGAAATAGGAGAAGAAACCGATATTCCTAGATGTATTACTAGAGTAAAGAGTGTTTATGCACATATAAAAGAAAAGATAATTGAAGAAAAAGAGCATAAAGTGATAGAGGAAAAACCTATATCTATGGAAGAAATTACAAAAGAAGTAAAGAACGATATGTTAGAAGGTGAAAGACCTTCTATGGGGGATGTTACAGGGCAAAACTTCGATATTACAGAGCAAAACTACTTTGAAAAATAATTAAAAATATAAAAATACAAAAGAAAAATAGAGAAAGCATAAATTAAGGCTTGCTTTTCTCTATTTTTGCTTGAAAATTGACTGCTTTTTTAGATTAGCAAAAAATGTTGAAATATTTGATAAGTTATATGTAATAATGGAAGGGAGAATAAAATGCACGAAATATTTGCAGATTTACATGTACATATAGGGAGAAGCGAAAATGGTAAGCCAGTAAAAATAACTGGAGCGAGGTCACTTAATTTTGCAAACATTGCTAAAGAGTGTTACGAAAGAAAAGGTATTGATGTTGTTGGTATAATAGACTGTGCATCACCTTATGTAATAAAGGACATTGAAAATTTTTTGAAGTCAGGAGATGCCTATGAACTTAAAGATGGAGGAATCATCTATAAAGACAAAGTCTGTATCATTTTAGGTAGTGAAGTTGAAACCTCAGAAAAGAATGAAGATGGAAAAACGGGTAGTGCTCATAATTGTTGTTATTTTCCAACATTAATAGATATGAAAGGCTTTTCAAATGAAATGTCTAAGCATATTAAAAATATCACTCTAAGTACACAAAGGTCAGATGTCTCAGGATACGAATTGATTGATATTGTTGAAAAATATAATGGCGTTTTAATTCCAGCTCATGCATTTACACCATTTAAAAGCTATTATGGTAACTGTACAAAAAGGTTAGAAAGAATTTTTAAAGAAAAATATAATAAAATATTTGCAATAGAGCTTGGTCTAAGTGCTGATACATATATTGCAGATGAAATATCTGAGTTGCAGGATAAAAATTTTATAACTAACTCAGATGCACATTCTCTGCCAAAGATTGCTAGAGAATATAATAAGCTTTTGGTTGAAGATATAAGTTTTAAAGAAATTTTTAAAGCAATTAAAATGGAAGACGGAAGAAAAATAATAGAGAATTATGGACTAGATCCTAAACTAGGAAAATACAATAGAAGCTTTTGTGAGGATTGTGAAAGGTCTATTGAAACTACTCCTCCAGCCATAAAATGTGATAAATGTGGCGGAACCAATATTACTATGGGAGTTTATGATAGAATTGAAATCATTAAAGACCAAGAGTCAAAGAGTCCAAAATTTAGACCGAAATACAATTATCAAGTACCGCTTCAATTCATGCCCGGTGTAGGGAATAAGGCAATAGATAAACTATTAAATGCATTTGGAACAGAAATGACTATATTAAATAAAGTAACAAAAGATGACTTAGAGTCAGTAGTTGGAATAAAATTGGCAGAAATAATCGATAATGCTCGAAGTGGAAAGATACATATAAGAGCCGGAGGTGGAGGAGTATATGGAAAGTTAGATGCAAAATAAAATAAATTATGTTATATTTTCCAAATTTTACGAATAGATATTATGTATCAGGAGGAATGGTACATGAGAAAAATTATACAAAGACACATAAAGGAAAATATAAAAGAATACATAATTTTCGCACTCATTTTTATAATTGGATTATTTGTTGGCACAATGGTTTTAAATAATTCTGATGATGCTCAAAAACTTGAAATATCAGATTATTTAACAAATTTTACAACACAGTTAAAAGAACAAAATAGTATCAATTATTCTAAAATGATATTTGAACTTATTACAAAAAATATCAAATTACTAATGTTTATGACTTTTTTAAGTGTATCAATAATAGGAATTCCAGCGTTATATTTTAATGTTGGATATAAGGGATTTAATATTGGTTATACAATAGCAGCATTAAGTGCTACTTTTGGATTTTCAAAAGGATTAATATTTAGTTTATCGTTACTTTTACTAAGTAAAATGATAGAAATTCCGACCATATTTTTCTTATCAATTAGTGGTATAAAAATGTACAAAAATATAATAAAAGATAGGAGTAAAGAAAACATAAAATATGCAGTTACAAGATATATAATAAATATAGTCATAGCCTTCATTTTACTAGTGTTTTCAGCACTTATAGAAACCTATTTATCAAGCAATTTATCTTTAATAATTATAAAATATTTATAAATTTTAAAATATTTTAAAAAGCCTATTTACTTTTCAAAAATATTTTGATATAACATAATAAGTTCATATAAAACTATATAATTTAAAGGGGTAAATATTAATATGGATAAGCAAATTAAACTATTTTTAGATTTTTTAAAAAATGATAAAAAATTGTCAGACAACACTCTTCAATCATATAGAAGAGATATCCTACAATTTGAAAAATATATAAATCAAAATGATATAAATTATTTAAAAGCTACAGAAGAAGAGATATCTTCTTATATAACATATTTGGAAAAACAAGGAAAAAAGATGTCAACAGCCTCAAGAAGTTTAGCAACAATAAGATCTTTTTATCAATTCTTATTAAGAACTAAAAAAGTGAAATTAGATCCAACAATTAGTATGCAATCTCCTAAAATTGAAAAAAGAGTACCAAGTGTATTAACTTCAGAAGAAGTTGAATTATTATTAGATCAGCCTAAGGACATTGACCTAAAAGGTACTAGAGATAAGGCAATGCTTGAATTTGCCTATGCTACAGGAATGAAAGTTACAGAAATTATAGACCTTAATTTAGAAGATGTTAATTTTGAAGAAAATTCAGTTGTTTGCTCAAACGGCAAAAAGTCTAGAACTATCCCACTAGGAAGTCTTGCAGAAAGAGCATTAAAAGAATATGTCGACGAAGCAAGACCAATTCTTATAAAAGATGATAAAGTAAAAGCATTATTTGTAAATGTTAATGGTTCAAGATTAACAAGACAAGGATTTTGGAAAATAGTTAAATATTATAAAGAACAAGCTCATATAGAAAAAGATATTACTCCACATATACTTAGACATTCATTTGCAACACATTTGCTTCAAAATGGTGCAGATTTAAAATCAATACAAGCAATGCTTGGTCATTCTGATATATCATCAACTCAAGTATATGCACAATTTGAACAACCTGAAATAAAAAATATATATCAAAAAGCACACCCAAGAGCTTAAAAAAATATATAATAAAAAAGAATTGAGTTATAAATACTAATGAAGTAGTAAAATGAAAGTAGACCACTTCATTATAAATACTAACTCAGCTCTTTTTTTATTTGTATTTTGATGTAAAAAAACGGAGCTAAGATTTTAAATAGCTTAGAAAATCTTAGTTCCGCGTTCAATAGATTTATTCAAAGTAATATCATTATAAAACTTCTAATATCGGAGGTGCAACTTGTTTCTTTCTTGAAACTACTCCTTCTAACATAGCAGAATCATTTTCATCAAGTTTTACATTAAAAGCTTTTTCTACAACTTCTTTTTGTTCTCCTAAAGCTATTACTTTAGAATTTGTATTTATTATATCAGTTATTAAAAATACAAATAAATCTAATTTTCTATCAGCAATTTGTTTTTCCATAGCAAATTCTAATTCCTCGCGTCTTACAAAAACATCATCTATATCAGCAGTATTTACTTGTGAAATTACAATTTTTTTATTGTTTGCTTCAAATTCTTTAGCATCAAGATTAATTACTTCATCAGCAGAATAAATGCTTAAATCTGTTCCTGCTTTAAGCATTTCTAATCCATATTCTTCAGCGTTTATTCCTAAAAACTCTTCTAATTCATAATAAGCATCTTTATCTTTTTGAGTACATGTTGGAGATTTTAATAATAGAGTATCAGATATAATAGCACTTAACATTAAAGTAGCGATTTGTTTATCTAATTCAATATTCTCCTTTTTTATGATTTCATAAAGAAGTGTTGAAGTACATCCATAAGGTTTGCTTATGTAATATAAGGGAGTGGCTGTTTCAAATGAAGCAATTCTATGATGGTCTAAAACACCGATTATTTCAGCATTTTCTCTGCAGTCTACACTTTGCTCTTTTTCATTATGGTCTACTAATATAACTTTTTGTCCTTCTTGAACATCCGATATTTCTCTAATAGATTCTACTTCTGCATGATTTAATGCATACTCTGTTTCTTTATTGATATTTCCTAATCTAACCGCTTCTGCATCCAGTCCATAATGTTTTGCTATTTTTTCCATTACTATACTAGAACAGATAGAGTCTGTGTCAGGATTTTTATGTCCAAAAATTAATATCTTTTCCATTTTATTTATATCCTTTCAATTTTTTCTCACATTATATATGTAAAACGCCTGATTGTCAAATGCAAAGATAAAGCTATAAAGTTACAAAATAGACTTAAATGATAAAATTAATATAGAACAAATGCAAAAATAAATATAAATTTATAAAAAAATATATTGACAAAAATAAAATGCCACTTTATAATATAACAAAATTTGGTAATACAAATTTTATTAATCTTGGCCGAGAAAATATAAGAAAGGAGAAATATGCCTATGACGAAATTTTTTAAACAAAAGATCAAAATTATTATTGCAGTGTCATTAATGATTATGAGTATAGCTATTTTAAGGATTAATATTATATCAAAAATACAATTAGCTTCTATTAAAGAAGAAAAAGCGACATCTTCAATAATAGAGATGAAAGCAGGTAGCAAAATATATGAAAATACATCAGATACAAGTAATACGTCAGATTTAAACAATAATCAAAATAGCAATAAAAGTGTGAAAAACGATCAAAATGACAATGAGAATTTAAACAATAAATTTGACGCGAAAAAATTATTAGACACAAAAAATATAAAAAATTTATTTAATTCAAATAAAACAGATAAAGTAGAAATAAACACTAAAGACACGAAAGCCCCTGATAATATAAATGATATATCAGTGCAAGTTTTAGAAAATAATGCAATAATAAACTTTAATAAACCAAAAGATAATGGAGTAAACTATGAATATATAGTTGAAGATAATGAAAATCGTGAAAAGCTAAATTTTTATTCAGAATCAGGAATTTATGGTTATAGTTATAAAATAAATAACAATAAAGATGACAAGGCTGGTGAAAAAATAAATAAAATTGATGATTCACCATTTGTAATACAAAATATAGACTGGAATAAGGACTATTATTTACATATAAGAACTGTAGATAATAATAAAAACTTTTCTGAAAGTGTCACATTTAAGATAAATTTGCCATCTAATGGAGTTAATGTCGAATATGTTGATACAAATACAGGAAAGGTTTTAGCATCTGCGGAAAAAATATCAGGAATGATAAATGAAACTTATAATGCAAGTAGCTTAGAAAAGAAAATAGCCGATTATACATTTGTAGAAAACGAGGGAAACTTGAAAGGAACATTAAAAAAAGAGCAAGTTAGTGTAAAATACAAATATGCCAAAAATGCTACTTTAACAATAAAATATATTGATAAACAAACTGGAAATGAATTAATAAGTCCAAAGAAAATTCAGGGATATGAAGGTAAGGTTATAAATATTGATAAAACTAAAATAGATGGATATATTTGTGAAACAAAAATAAATAGCATGAAACTTAATAAACAAGACGAAACAGTATCTTTATTATATAACAAAACTGGAAATATAATTATTTCATACATAGACGAAAGTACTAACGAAAAATTATGCAAAGACGATGTAGAAAGTATGTTTTATGGAAATAGTTATAGCTTTGCTCCAAAAGAATTTGAAAATTATGAACTTGTTAAAAGTACAGAAAATGATAAAGGAACTTTAAATAGCGAATGTATAAATATTATTTATTACTATAGACCTAAATACCTAATTAATTTAAAATATGTAGATATAGACACTGACGAAATAATTTATGAAGAAAAAATAGCTATAACTAAAGGCAATAAGATTAAAGTTAAAATTAAAGAAATAGAGGGATATAGCTTGATAGAAGACTATAATAATGATGATGATACAATAATTGATGAAATCATAAAAAGTTTAGGAAGTGATTTAGAAAAAGATTTTGATTCTAATGATGATTTTTCTACTAATGAAAAAGATAATATTCAGTCACAATATGAAATTGTAATGAATTGTGATGATTCTGATTATATTATATACTATAAAAAAGTATAATTTTTATCACATTAAATTTTCCTTTTGAAATAAAATTTTTTGATTAATTTTTTTAGATTAAAAATTTTTGAATTAAATTTTTTTGAATTAAAATATATTGAGAAAAAGATTGTTTATATCTCTGAAGGTATAAGCAATCTTTTATATATTCAAAAGCCTTTTAAATTACTATAAATAGTTTTTAAAGGAATATTGAAAACATACAATTTCATAATTGATTTTATTTGTCCAAAATCTTAAACAAAAGTTCAGCAAGGTCATTCTCATTATATACTGACTTAATACTAGCATTTAAAAGAGAATCAGTATCAACATTTTGTAAGTCAAGCATATATCCATTTTTTAAAGCAAGTTGTCTTAAGAATTCTCTAGTGGTTCTTCCATTTCCTTCTCTAAAAGGATGAAGTACGTTTAGCTCAGCCCAGTAATAAGCAAGCTTTTTTGCTAGAGTTTCTTTATCCAAACCTTCTAAATAATTTTCTTTCTTTAAATTGTCAAGCAAATGATTAAGTTCAGACTCAATGTATTCAAATTCTGCAAATCTAAAATTATCCTTTGCAATGTTTTCACATCTAAATTTACCAGCAAAAGGGTATATGTCTTCAAATAAAAATTTATGTATGCCAACAAAATGAGCAGAATCAAAAACACCAGTAATTCCTTTTTTATGAAGAGCAAATAATTTTAAAGAAACAATTCGTCTTTCATATTCAGATAGAATTACTGGATCTTTTATATCAAGTTTATTTATTAATATGTTTGTATCTTTGTAACAATATATAGAATTTCTAGCTTCGTACATAGTAAATATAAATCTCCTTTAAATAATCATATGTAAGATAAAAAGCATAACTAATATTAGAAAGTCAATTTATTAAAAGATGATATTGCATCTGATTTAAATGTAGATATAGCATCTTCCATAGTAATTTTATTATTAGCAAAGTCATTTAAAAGACTAACATCTTTATCTGTTAAAAATTGATTTTCCATTTCCATAGTTGTTTTTATATTATTTATAATTAATTCATTATTCATAATCAATATTTCCTTTCTAAAAACATAAAATAAATAGCTATAAAAAACTAGCTTAAAATTATAAAAATATTTTTAGTAATGAAATAATCACTACACTTATATTATAACACAAAATGCAATAAAAATCCAGTATTTTGAGCAAAATAACTTGATTTTTTATTAAATATTTATGATAATATATTTAATAAATGAACACAATAATAAAAATTAATTGAAAGGGAATAAAGATAAAAAAATGAGGAAGAAAGTAACGATTATAGCCAGTATAATTATATTAGTAATTGCAGTTGCTGTAGGAATATTTATCTTTATAGATAAACAAAATGAAAAGAAGGAAGATGCAGTGGCTCTTACTTTAAAAGATAATCTGACAGTTGAATTTGGTTCAAAGGTGAAAGTAGCTGATTTCATAGAAGAGTTACAGGGCAATCTTATAGAAGATAACTTAGTAGATACGGGCAAATTAGGAAAAGTGACAGTGAATTTTAATTATAAAAGTATAAGAAACAAAAAGAAGAATAAATCATTTGATATAAATGTAATAGATACAACAAAACCTATGATTTATATGGGAAAAAGTATTACAGTAAAAATAGGATATGATAAAGACATTAAAGACTTAATATTTAGTGGAGATAACGCAGATTCAACGCCTGAAAGAAAGATAATAGGGGAGTATGATGTGAATACTTTAGGAAAATATAATTTAACGTATAGTATAAAAGATAGCAGTGGAAATGAAGAAATACAAGATTTTGTACTTAATGTTGTTGAAAATGAAACAGGTGGAAATACAAATAACACATCGAATAATAAAGTATTGTTTGAAGAAGCAGTATCTAAATATAAAAATGAAAATACAAAGGTTGGAATAGATGTATCTCAGTGGCAAGGGGATATTGATTGGGAAAAAGTAAAAAATGCTGGAGCAAAATTTGTAATAATTAGGATAGGATATCAAAAAGGATATGATAAAGAAAATGCTTTGGATCCATATTTTATAAAAAATATAGAAGGGGCCAAAAAGAACGGATTAGAGGTAGGAATATACTTTTATTCTTATGCTAAAACAAAAAATGAAGCGGAAGAACAGGCAAATTTTATAGCAGATAATCTAAAAAATTATGAAATTGATTTGCCGATTGCTTTTGATTGGGAAAGTTGGTCAAGCTTTGTAAAATGTAATATGAGTTTTTATGATATAAACCAATTAGCAAAAACTTATGAAAATACATTAAATAAAAGGGGATATAAGGCTTCATTATATGGCAGTAAAAATTATCTTCAGAAAGTTTGGAATGTAGATGAATTTGAAAATGTATGGCTTGCACATTATACAGAAAAAACGGATTATGATAAAAAATACTATTTATGGCAAATGGGTAATACTGGAAAAATAGACGGAATAGCTGGAGATGTCGATATAGATGTGCTTTATATAGATTAAAAATAAAAAATACACGATAATTAAAAATTATTGTGTATTTATTGTGTTTATTTAACTTCTGCATAATTATATTCATTATCATATATAAATCTTTTTTTATATTTTTCTTTTAAAATATTAATATTTTCTAGATTTTGTTGATTATTTATTAAATCATCATATTCTTCTTTATATATTGGATATGAAACGGTTTCTGTTTGAACTTTATATGTAAATACATAAAATTGTTTTCCCTCAAATGATATAATGCTTGCATAATAATCAATAGAAGCATTAGTCCTTTCATTAATTATTTCAGAATATATTTTCTGCTCTTTAGAAAAAGTAAAATCCACCATTTTTTTATATTTTAGCATAATTTCTAAGCGAGTAGAATATTGATTTTTTAATGCTGCAATTTTGTCAAATTCCTCTTTATAATTATCAACATAAATATGGCTTAAATCTCCCTCTGATTTACCTGATGATGATTCAGATAGTATTTTTCCTTTTGACTTAATATCTTCAATATTATTATCATTTATTTCGTCAAAAAGTTCTTTTGTAATTTTATAGTCTTTATTAGAAGTCATCATATCACTTCCAAAATTTATTATTAAATAAGAGTCAGTACCATCTGTAATTGCTGTCCAATAACAATGATTTTGAGTTTTTCCTTCTTTTACTAATACTTTTCCCATTTTTTATTTCTCCTTAAAAAGATAATATCTTTTTCTGTTATATTAGTGTGAACAGGTATGTCATTGGTACCGATAGTGGGACTCGAACCCACATGATTTCTCGCTAGATTTTGAATCTAGTGCGTCTACCAGTTCCGCCATATCGGCATATATGCTCCACATACTGAAACTGTAACTCACTGCGTTCGAACAGTTTCAGCAAGTTCCAACATATTGGTTGCATTTACTTTTATATAGTATCATATAAAAATAAAAAAGTCAAAGAATATATAAATAATTTTTTCAATTCATTGACAAAATAGTAGAAAAAATGTTAATATATTAATGTTAGACAAATCTAACTTTTGAAAGAAATTAATATATAAAATTAATTTGAAATAAAAGGTTTATAGATTATTCCGAAAATCTAAATAAATTTTTAAGGAAACAAAATGGAATTATTAAATATTAAAGATTTATATGCAAAAGTAGGCGAAAAAGTAATATTAAAAGGACTAAATTTAAAAATAAATAAAGGTGAAGTACATGTAATTATGGGTCCAAATGGAGCAGGAAAATCAACTCTTGCAAACATCATTTTAAACAATCCACAATATGAAGTAACAAATGGAGATATAACACTTGATGGAGAAAATATAAAAGGACTTAAAACTGATGAAATTGCAAAAAAAGGAATTTTTATGTCTTTTCAAACACCTGAAGAGGTTCCAGGAATATCAGTTACAAACTTCCTAAAGGCAGCTAAAACTGCTAGAAGTGATGAGCCGATAAAAATATTTGCTTTTAAGAAAGAATTAGAAGAAAATATGAAGAAACTTAATATGAATCCAACATATAGTACAAGAGATTTAAATGTTGGATTTTCGGGTGGAGAAAAAAAGAAAAATGAAATTTTACAATTACTTACCTTAAATCCAAAGCTTGCAATTTTAGATGAAACAGATTCAGGTTTAGATGTTGATGCTATAAAAACAGTTTCAAAGGGAATAAATATGTTTAAAACTGATGAAAATGCGGTACTAATTATTACACATAGTACAAAAATACTTCAAGATATAAAAGTTGACTATGTGCATATTTTAATAGATGGAAAAATTGTAAAAACTGGAGATGGCTCTATGGCTAGTATGATTGAAAAAGAGGGATATGAAAAATATAAATAAAAAATGATATAAGTAATATCCTAGGTTTCATTATATTGTTTGTACTTGATAAATAAAAGTAATTTTGAAAGGAATAAAAATGTCTAAAACAAAGATAGAAGAAGTAAATAGAAACATATATGACATAAAAAATAAAGATGAATATAGTTTTAAAACAATAGGTTTGACAAAAGATGTAATTAAAGAAATATCAAAGCAAAAAGACGAGCCTGATTGGATGTTAGATTTAAGATTAAAAGCATTAGATGTTTATGAAAAATTGGACATGCCAACTTGGGGACCGGATTTATCAGAACTTGATATGAGCAAAATTGCAACTTATGTTAGACCTAAAAGTAATATGAAAAAATCGTGGGAAGATGTTCCAGAAGATATAAAAAATACATTTGATGCATTAGGGATTCCTAAAGCAGAAAAAGAGTCATTAGCAGGTGTTGGAGCACAATACGATTCAGAAATAGTTTATCATAGTATAAAAGAAGAGTTGGTAAATCAAGGGGTAATTTATACTGATTTTGATACGGCAGTAAAGAAATATCCTGAATTAGTAAAAGAATATTTTACAAAATGTGTACCAATAACAGACCATAAATTTATAGCACTTCACTATGCAGTATGGTCAGGAGGATCTTTTGTATATGTTCCTAAAAATACAAAAGTTGAAATTCCGCTTCAATCATATTTTAGATTAAATTCGCCGGGAGCAGGTCAATTTGAACATACTTTAATTATAGTAGATGAAGGCTCAAGTTTGCAATTCATAGAAGGTTGTTCAGCACCAAAATATAATGAAATTAATCTTCACGCCGGTTGTGTTGAACTATTTGTAAAAGAAGGAAGTTACTTAAGATATTCAACAATAGAAAATTGGTCAAAAAATATGATGAACCTAAATACAAAAAAAGCGATAGTTGATAAAAATGGAAAAATAGAGTGGGTAACAGGTTCATTTGGCTCTAAAATATCAATGCTTTATCCAATGAGCATTTTAAATGGAGAAAATGCAAAATGTGAATTTACTGGAATTTCATTTGCTGGAAAAGGTCAAAATCTAGATACAGGACTTAAGATAGTTCATAATGCACCAAATACTTCAGCATTAGTAAACTCAAAATCAATATCAAAAGATGGAGGAATTTGCACATTTAGAAGCAATGTAAATATAAGAAAAATTGCAAAAAATTCAAAAGCCTCAGTATCTTGTGAATCATTAATGTTAGATAGCATTTCACGTTCTGATACAATTCCTGTAAATAATATAGAAACTGAAGATGTAACATTTTCACATGAAGCCAAAATAGGAAAAATATCAGATGGCGCAATATTTTATTTAATGTCAAGAGGAATCTCAGAAGAAGAAGCAAGAGCAATGATTGTAAGGGGATTTGCAGATCCAATATCAAAAGCACTTCCTCTTGAATACGCAGTTGAAATGAATAACTTAATTAATTTAGAATTGGAAGGAAGTATAGGATAGAAAGGATATTTATGAAAGAATATATATTAAATAGTACTCCTGTAAGAACAAGTAATAATTTTGGAATAAATGATGTTTCGGTAAAACTAGATGATATAGATTCAGCAGAATTTGAAAATATAATGATAATAACATCTGAAATGGACAAACTAGAAATAAAAAATAATGATTTAGAATATCAAGAAGACAATGTAAATTATTCAAATAATAATCTAAGTTCAAATATTTTAAGTTCTAAAATAGGTTTGGAGTTAGAAAAAAATTATGAATTAAGCATTATTGTAAAAAAAGGAAACATTTTAAATGAGCCAGTTATAATAGATTGTGATTTTGATGATGAAAATGCCTATCTAGTTGATAATATAAAGATAATATTAGAAGAAGGGGCTATGGCAGAATTTGTTTTAAAATATAGTGGTGAAGAACGTGCAACTCACTATTTAAAACAGGAAACAATCTTGAAAGAAAATTCTAATGCAAAAATTATTATTGCCAATATGTTAAATAGAGAATCAAATAGTTTTATAGCTATAGAAAATACAGTAGAAAACAATTCAAAAATTGATTATACAATAGTCGATTTTGGTGGGAAAAATAAAATTTCTAATTATTATACAAACTTAAAAGGAGATTTTTCTGAAAATAATTTAAAAACAATTTATTTAGGAACGGATGAAGACCTTATAGACATAAACTATAATATAGAAGTTTATGGCAAAAATGCGAAGTGTAATATTGAAGCAGAAGGCGCCATAAATGGAAAATCTCATAAAAATTTTAAAGGTACAATTGATTTTAAAAAGGGTTGTGAGAATTCAAAAGGTAAAGAAAACGAGAATTGTATGATTTTATCAGATACAGCAAAATCAAAATCTTTGCCAATGCTTCTTTGCAAAGAAGAAAATGTTGAGGGAGAGCATGGTGTATCATCAGGGAAAATAGATGAATCAAAACTATTTTATATAATGGCTAAAGGTATTTCTGATAAAGATGCAAAAAAATTAATAGTAAAAGCAAATTTTAGTAAAATAATTAATGAAATAAATGATGAAACATTGCAATCTAAAATTTTGGAAATTATAGATAATAATTTGTAAATTGGAAAGTTATATAATAACCATTTACAAAGTATATAATAATCTGTAAATTTGTTAGATAATTTAAAAGATAGATAATAATCTAAAAGTATATATTAATCTTTAGGGAGATAAATAATGAATAATTATGATATAAGAAAGGATTTTTCAATTTTAAATAATCAGGATATAGCTTATTTAGATAGTGGAGCGACTACTCAAAAGCCAAAGCAGGTAATAGAAGCTATTGATAACTATTATGATTCAGCAAATGCTAATCCTCATAGAGGAGCATATAAACTAAGCCTAAAAGCAACTGAAGTCTATGATGAAGCAAGAAAAAAGGTTTGTGATTTTATAAATGCTAATTCACCTGAAGAAATAGTATTTACAAGAAATGCAACAGAAAGTGTTAATTTGATAGCATATAGTTATGGACTAAATAATTTA
>CANRLA010000017.1 GCA_947631315.1 uncultured Clostridia bacterium
ATGTTTTCTTTCAATAACCCATTAGGCGCTTGTCCTAGTTGTACAGGAATAGGATATTTAATGAAAATGGACGAAGATTTAATTATTCCTGATAAAACCCTTACATTATACAATGGAGTTAAAGCATTCGGAGCAAGCACAATGAAAAAAGGAGAAACAATGGCAAAAATGTATTTTGAAGCCATTGGAAATCACTATGGTGTAGATATAAAAGTGCCAATAAAACAACTTCCAAGGTGGTTTTTAGAAAAAATATTATATGGTACAGGTGATGAATTAATTGATTTTGAATACACTTCTCCATTTGGAACAAGAAAAATGAAATCTGCATTTGAAGGCGTAATTCCAACACTTGAAAGACGCCATAGAGAAACTAAATCGCAAGGAATGATGCAGTTTTATGAACTTTATATGAGTGAAGCAGAATGTCCAGAATGTCACGGAGCAAGACTAAAACCTGAAGTTTTATCAGTAAGAGTAGGAGATAAAAACATAAAAGAACTTACTGATATGTCTGTAGTTCATATAAAAGAATATATTAATAGTTTAGAATTAACTGAAAAAGAGGCTTTAATTGCTGACCAAATTATGAAAGAACTTAACAAAAGGTTACAATTCTTAATTGATGTAGGTCTTGATTATTTAACATTATCAAGAAGTGCTGCAACACTTTCAGGTGGTGAATCTCAAAGAATAAGACTTGCTACTCAAATAGGTTCAGGCCTTTCAGGAGTAATGTATATATTAGATGAACCAAGTATAGGTCTTCATCAAAGAGATAATGATAAATTAATTGCTACATTAAAAAAACTTAGAGATTTAGGAAATTCAGTAATCGTTGTAGAGCACGACATAGATACAATGTATGCTGCAGACCAAGTAATAGATATCGGCCCAGGACCAGGTGTTCACGGTGGAAAAGTAATGGCACAGGGAACTGCAGAAGAGATAAAAGATGTCAAAGACTCAATTACTGCACAATACTTAAGTGGAAGAAAACAAATCACAATACCAAAACATAGAAGAAAATTAACAGGTAAATATTTAGAAATAGTAAAAGCAAGAGAAAACAATTTAAAAAATATATCTGTAAAAATTCCACTTGGACAATTTGTTTGTGTTACAGGAGTTTCAGGCTCAGGAAAGAGTACATTAGTTAATGAAGTTTTGTATAAAAATATTAATAGAGTACTTAATAAATCAAATGAAAAAGTTGGTAAATGCGAAGAAGTAAAAGGAATTCAAAACATTGACAAAATTATTAATATAGACCAATCACCAATAGGAAGAACGCCTAGGTCAAACCCTGCAACATATACAGGAGTATTTGATTTCATAAGAGATATATTTGCAACAACAAATGAAGCCAAATTAAGAGGTTATGACAAAGGAAGATTTAGTTTCAATGTTGAAGGCGGAAGATGTGAAGCATGTCATGGAGATGGAATAATAAAGATAGAAATGAATTTCCTATCTGATGTATATGTACCATGTGAAGTATGTAAAGGAAAAAGATACAATAGAGAAACTTTAGAAGTAAAATATAAAGGAAAATCTATTGCAGATATACTTGATATGACAGTAGAAGAAGCATTAGAATTTTTTGAAAATATTCCAAGAATAAAACAAAAAATACAAACATTGTATGATGTAGGATTAGGCTATATTAAATTAGGACAACCTTCAACGACTTTATCAGGAGGAGAAGCACAAAGAATAAAACTTGCAACAGAACTTTCAAAAAGACCAACTGGAAAAACATTATATATATTAGATGAGCCAACTACAGGTCTTCACATTGATGATGTTCATAGGTTAGTAGATATTTTACAAAGATTAGCAGATAGTGGTAATACTATTTTAGTAATAGAACATAATTTAGATTTAATAAAAACTTGTGATTATATCATTGACCTTGGACCTGAAGGTGGAGATAATGGAGGAGAAATAATTGCAGTAGGTACTCCTGAAAAAATATGCAAAAATGAAAAAAGTTATACAGGAAAATTTTTAAAAGAATATCTAGAAGAACACTAAAATAAGTGATTAATAGAGAAATAATAAATATAGTTATAAAAAATAAATATATAATTAAAATACCGGGAAGCTTCTATTTTGAAGTTTCCCGGTAGGCCTTATGCTATTTTTTTATACTTTGCTTTATGACCTCATATTCCTAAAAAATTGAGGTAGTCGTTCATAGTATAAATTCGATTTTCATGCACATTTGCAATATAGGAAGCACATTTAAGTGCTCCTTCAGCAAAGATAGAAGGGTTGTTGGTGCGATGTGAAAGTGTAATTACCTCATCACCTTTTTTCATAAAATAAGAAATATGCTCACAAGAAGTATTGCCTTTAGTAGACATTTTGGAATTGTGAGCTTCGAGAATTTCAGTATCATAGTCACTTAACATCTTAGCAGCAATAATTACCAAACGATCAAACCGACCTACACCTATAGACATATTTTCACTCATGAAGATAGGTATACTTTGTGCCGCTTCTTCAATGGTAGCTTCTTGATCTTTTGAAAAGCCAGTCGTTGCAATAACCATTGGAACGTTATATTCTATTGCCGCTTCAACCGCCTTTAATGTAGCGGAGGGTCTAGAAAAATCGATGACGACATCAACGTTTTCCAAATCAATGATAGAAGATGATACTTCAACACCAGGGACGTTAACCTTTGGATTACAATTGGAATCATATCCGCCGGTAATGTACATATCTTTTGACTCCTTGATTAGATTGCAGACGATTTTTCCCATCCGTCCATTGCAACCGACTACAAAAATACTTAACATACTTTTACTCTCCTTTTTTGTAATAATAGTGAGGGTTAATAGTTACAAAAAGCATAAGAGCCGTTTTCACATTAAAAAGCTAATGTAAAAAATATTATAACATAATATAATAAAAAAAACAATAGAAACTTTAGATTATGACTGGAATCTATTTCTACAATTAACCTAACTTTAGATTGAGACTGGAATTTATTTCTACAATTAACCTAAATTTAAATTGAAACTGAAATCTACTTCTACAATTAACCTAAATTTAAATTGAAACTGAAATCTACGTCTACAATTAATCTAATTTTATTTTGAATTAATGACTTAATTAAAATTAATAGCCTAGACTAATAACATCTAGGCTATTACAAAAATTTTATAATTATTTGTTTAAGTTTTGATTATTGCTGTTGTTTTGATTATTTTTTTGATTGTTGTTGTTATTGTTGTTATTCTTGTTATTGTTATTTGATTTCTTAGAATCATTTGACATATTTAAGCACCTCCATTTCGTTATAACTTATTTATTACCAAAAAAAATAAAATTATACATAAACTTATATGAAAAGTTATTTGTAAAATTAAAAATAAATTTATGTCATAATAAAGTCAAAAATAAAATCAAAAATCAAGTAAAAAAAGCAAATTTTGGAAATAAAACCAAAAAAATAAGTTTATTGCATAAAAAAAATATTTAGTATATAATCATAAAAAATTAAAAGGAGAAAAAGTATATAAAAATTATGAGTGAAGAAAATTTTGTTATAGGTGTTGAAGGAATGGTTTCTTCAGGAAAAACCTCAATGTGCAAAGAACTTGTTAAATTGATATCAAATACTATATACATAGATGCAGGATACATATACAGAGGAATAATTTATGCTATTGCAAAAAATAAAATAGATTTATCAAATTGCAAAATGGATCCATTTGAATTAATGAAAAATCTTAAAGTTGAATTCAAAATAGAAGATGGAATAACACAAATCTATATTGATAATGAGAAAATAGATGAAGAAAAAATTGAAACAATGGATAATGCAATAGGAGTATCTCAATTTGCAAGTACAAATGATAATAAGCAGCTATTTTTATTTGCAAAAAATATAGTTGAAGAATATAGAAAAAACTTTAATTTAATTGTTTCAGGAAGAAATTTACCACAGATATATCCAAATATGAATATACATTTATTTATTACTGCTTCATTAGAAGCAAGAGTACAAAGAAGATTTAATCAATATAATGGAAAATATAGTTTAGAAGAAGTTAAAAATATAATTAAACAAAGAGATGATATTCACGAAAAAGCTGGATTTAATAATATTACTGACATTACAGAGAAAATAGATTTAACAGAATGTAAATCAGCCAATGAATCTGCAATTAAAGTTTTAAATATTTTAAAAGAGAAAAATATTGTATAATGTGATAAAAAATAAAATATAATTAAAAAGAAAAGAGGAATTATATGGATACATACACAAATACAAAATTAGATGAGTTTAATAAAACAATTTCTAACAAAAGAGTTGCAATTATAGGACTTGGAGTAAGCAATTTACCACTAATTGATTATTTCAAAAAATTAGGTTCATCTATAACTGTTTTTGATAATAGAGAAGAAGAAAAAATTGAAAAAAATATATTAGAAGATTTAAAAAATAAAGATATTAGAGGATATTTTGGAAAAGATGCTTTAAAAGATTTAATTGGATTTGACTATATATTTCGCTCACCATCTTGCATGCCATCTACACCTGAAATAGAAAAAGAAGTTGAAAAAGGAGCCATACTTACATCTGAAATAGAAAAAGTTTTAGAATTATCTCCTAGCCATATTATAGGTATAACAGGTAGTGATGGAAAAACAACAACAACAACTTTAGTATATGAGTTATTAAAAAATGCAGGTTATAAATGTTTCTTAGGAGGAAATATAGGAACGCCACTTTTTACTCAAATCAAGGATATGAAACCTGATGACTATGTTGTTTTGGAACTTAGCAGTTTCCAATTAGTCGATATGAAAATAAGTCCACAAATCTCTATTGTAACTAATATTACACCAAATCATTTAAATGTACATAAAGATTATCAGGAATATATTGATAGCAAAAAAAATATTTATTTACATCAAAATGAAGATGGAATTTTAGTAATTAATAAAGATAATGAAATTACTAGAGAATTTTATAAAGATGCTCCTGGAAAAGTACGCTTTTTTAGCCATAAAGAAATACTTGACAATGGTGTAATTTTTGATGAAAAAGATAAAACAATAAAAGTTTGTGATGATGGAGTAAGAAAACATCTAATAAAACAAAAAGAAATGCTCTTAAAGGGAGAGCACAATTGCGAAAATGCTTGCTCTGCGATTAGCGCAACACTAGGATTAGTTAAAGAAGATACAATGATAGACACAATACAAAATTTTGCAGGAGTTGAACATAGACTAGAATTTATAAGAGAGATAAATGGAGTAAAATGGTATAACGATTCTATAGGAACAAGTCCAACTAGGACAATAGCAGGACTTAATTCATTTGACGAAAAAATTGTTTTAATTGCTGGAGGATATGATAAGCATTTAGACTATACTCCAATAGGAAAACCAATAGTAGATAATGTATCTAAGCTTATTTTAATGGGAGATACTGCAGAAAAAATCAATATAGCAGTAAAGAATGAATTAGAAAAACAATCTAAAACTATGCCTATATATAGATGTTCTACATTAGAAGAAGTAGCAAAAAAGGCTAAAGAAATCGCCAAAGAAGGGGAAATAGTTCTATTTTCACCAGCAAGTGCAAGTTTTGATATGTTCAAAAACTTCGCAGAAAGAGGAGATAAATTTAAAGAGATAGTTAATTCATTGTAAGCAATTTATTATAAAAAATTGAAAAAAGAATTAAGTTAGAAAGTAAGATAATTAAAAATAAAGTTGTATCAAAAAAATACCTTCAGACATAAATTATGTTAGGAGGTATTTTATGATATACGAAGATTATTTTAAAAGTGTAATAGGAGGCAATTTTAAATCACCGGAATATTACAATACTACATACGAAAATAAAACTTATGAGCCAATTCAAGTAAATGGAACAATAGATGATAATTTAAAAGTAGATGAAATCATGGACTTGTATCCTGATATATATAAAGTAGTTTTACCAATGATTGATAAAATGCTTTTAGGGAAAAATATCAGTAATTTAAATGATAATATCTTAAATACGTGGACATTAGAAATATATGATTCACTTGAAGCGGAAGATAATATTAAGCAACAGCCTAACAACAATCAAGTATATGAAAGTGAGACTACCAGTGTAAAACCAGTTAATAAAGTAGGAAATATAACGGATAACAGAATGCAAAATGTTAGTCAAATTGCTAATTCAAATCAATCAACAAAATTAAATCAACCAACTAATTTAGTTCAAACAACAAATTTAAATCGCGGCTCTAATATGATTCAGACATCTGCTTGGAATTCAACTAATAGTAGTAATTTGAATAATAATCTTGCTAAAAATGATAAGATAAATAATGATTTAAACAATTCTAGTATTGAATCAAATGCAGAAATTTTAAAGGAAAATAAAACAATTGATGTTGTTTCAAGATATCAAAATAGGAAAAATCCAATTCTAAGAGACTTAATAAAGATAATGATATTAAATAGGTTGTTTGGAAATAATAATAATAGACCACCATATCCAAGACCAAATTATCCAGGTCAAAATAATCCTAGACCGCCTTATGAAAATCCAAGGCCACCTTATCCAAGAGCTAATAATTTAGTAGATAGTAACGCAGAGCCACTTTTTCAAGAGCAAAATAGTCAAATGCCAAATTATAGACCAGTTGATGCAAATCCATATAGTAAATATTTAAAAAATGCACCAAAGACATATTTTGATGTACCATATCCTGAGGAAGGTTGACAAAGAAAAATTTGTTTTGTAAAATATATTATGCTAAAAAAATAAGTAATCAAGCAAATTTAAAAGTAGAATTATAGATAATTAAATAAACTAATAATCAGAAATAACGAAAAAAAGGAGATTTATATTTTGAAATTAACAGAAGATAAAAAAAGAGAAATTTCTAAAAAAAATATGAAAATATATCCATATTATATAATGTTTGCCTATGATCTTTTGTTTTTCTATGGAATAAAAGTAATGTTTTTCAGTGAAGTTAAAGGCTTATCAGATTCTCAGATTTTGCTTTCGACTTCACTTTATGCTGTTTTTTTTATTCTCATGCAGTTTCCAGCAAGCATTATAGTAAGCAAAATAGGAAAGAAAAATACCATTGTTTTAGGAAATATAATTAATTTATTTTCAATAATAATATTTATGATTTTAAAAACATTTAATGGATTAGTTGTAGCAGAATTAATTAGTGCAGTAGCTTTCTCACTCAAAAATTTATCTGAATCAAATTTATTAACTATATCAATTCCTAAAACTAATGATTCAAATGAAATATTCACTAATATAGACAAAAAAGGAATGGCCAAATTTTATGTGTTCTCAGCAATTTCTACAATTTTATCAGGATGGCTATATAAAATAAATCCATATCTTCCAATGATATTTTGCTTAATATCAGCATTTATTTCAACAATGATTTCATTTAATTTTGGAGATTTAGAAGTAGAAAAAAATAATGATATAAGCCTAAAAGAGTATATTAAGGAATTAAAAAAAGGATACAAATTCACAATTAATTCTAAAAGATTGCGTGCTTTATTAATTGCAGTAGGTATAATTTGTGGGATAATATCAGTAATAGAAACTTATCAACTAGTATTACTTCAAGATATTGGAGTATCATCAGTTGAAGTTACTTTAATATATGCTTTATATGAAATATCAAAAGCAGCGTTCTCATTAAAGGCAACTGATTTTAATAAAAGATTTAAAAATAGATCTATAACAAATATACTTGGAATATTCTCATTTTGCTTAATTTTTTGCGGAATTGTAGCTTTACTTTCAATTCCACTAGGTATAAAAATTGCATTAATTGTGATTCTTATTTTAACTATGGGAGCAATGAATGGAACATCACAAATACTTTCAAAAAAATATTTAAATAGTTTCACAAATGAAAAAATTCTAACCTGTATATATTCAGCCAAAGGTGTTTCAGACAATATTTTTAGAACGATAATAACAGGTGTAGGCTCATTTATTTTATCAATTACTGAAATAAATATAGCATCAGTGGTTGTAGGGCTTTTACTTATAGTTTTAACATTTATAATATCTATGTACATGGAAAATAAAGTAGGACTTTCTCCTGATGAATATACTCAAAAAGACATTTATATTAGATAGAAAATTTTATAAAACTCTGATTTCGTATCAACGATTAATAAAAAAGGATAAAATCATATTTGTATTTTATTCTTTTTTTGATAAAATGGAATATTTTTAAGTTTTCATCATATAATATTAATAAGCTAACAAAAAGGAGAAAAAATGGTTTCAGATATGAATTATTGGAGTAAAGTTATAAAGCGTCTTTTCAGTCTTGCGCTTACATTAGTACTCTTGATATTTATATTAAGATTATCTGTTTTTTATATACCATTTTTAATATCTTTTGCGTTAGCTCTTATTTTTGAACCATTAATAAAAAAATTAATGAAAAAATTTAAATGGACAAGACGAGCAAGCTCTACATTTATCATTATAATATCTATAGCAATAATAATTGCAATAGTAGGTTGGGGAGTAGTTACTTTATTTAATGAAGCAACCAATCTTTTAGCTAATTCAGGAGAATATATAAATAAAATTCAAAACATACTAAATAATATTACTAAAAAAAGTACTCTTTTAGAAAAATTACCAGAAGAACTTTATACAGGACTTCAAAATTCACAAGGAGAACTTATAAATACTGTATCAAGCTGGATAACAAACTTACTTGTTAACATTAAGGATTGGATATTAAAAATTCCAAATCTAGTAATGTCTATTTTTTTCGTAATAATTTCATTATATTTTATGTGCACAGACAAAATATATATAATAGATCAACTAGAACATCATTTACCTGATATATGGACTAAAAATTTATCAAAATATATTCATAAAATAACCAAAAAACTAGGACATTATTTAAAAGCAGAAGCAACACTTATTTTAATTTCATTTTTTATATCTTTGATAGGATTTACAATATATAAAATGATAGGATTAAATGTAGGATTTCCTTTGCTAATTAGTATTGGAATAGCCTTTGTAGATGCACTTCCGATACTAGGTTCAGGTGCAATAATGGCACCTTGGGCGATTATAGAAGTAATTAATGGAGATATTAGGCTTGGAATCTTGATTCTTGTATTGTGGGCAATAATGGGAATAGTTAGAAATATCTTAGAACCCAAATTGGTAAGTAAACATATAGGAATACATCCAGTATTTACTATAATCTCAATGTATACAGGATATAAATTGATTGGATTTTTTGGAATGATTTTAGGACCAATATTTTTAATAGTTTTAAAAGAAATATATACTCCTTTAATTGATAAAGGAGTATTAAGAAGTATATTTGATAGAAATAGTTAAATTTATAATGAAGGTGGATAAACATATTCATCTTCAGGTTTTTCAATTAAGTTGATTTCATCAACATTTAAAATAGGCATTATGCCTTTATAATTGCCTTTTGAAATTGTTCCAACAACTTCCACCCATTCATTATCTTCAAAATCAGGAGCATTTTTATATTCTGTCAAAATTCCAACAACAACGCCACTATTTGCAGAGTTTAAAATCATTGTTCTTGAAAGTACAAATTGAGTTTTAGTAAAATCAGGCATTCTATAAACATATCCACAAATTTTTACTTTTACACCTATATAACTATCAATATTTTCGTGACAATCTTTTAAAAAATTAGTATAGTTATCACTTGTAATTTCAACTATCTTTTGATTTTCTTGATTTTCTGCCAGCTTACCTTCTTCTTTAGAAGAATTAAAAATTGAATGAATAGAAAAAAATAATAAAAAGATTACTAAAATGACAGCTATAAAAATAGCTAATTTAGAAATCTTATTTTTACTAAACTTAAAATTTTGAACAAACATAAAATCCTCACTTTCATCAAAATAAACGGTCAAACTTATTTTTATTAAATTTATTAAATAAGCTTTGAAAATATTCGTATGTATTATAATAAAATTAAATTCAACTAAATTACTAAGATTAAATTATTGTAAATGTGGTAGTGGCGCGTAGCTAAGATGTTATCGAAATCTTTGATTTCGTTATAACAGCTATATGTGAAACGACCAACCGAGCATAGCGAGGGCGAATGGAGCAACAACCTTTAGGTTGGATGCGACAACAAGCCACAGAATATTTACAATAATTTAATTATTCTGTTTTATAAAAAACTTGATATTTTTACAAATTTATGGTAAAATAGATAATGTATTTTTAAGGAAAAGAGATATTTAGAAAGGAGGCAAAGAATTATGACATTAAACGATATTATTGCAGCTTTTAATTCTAATAAAGAAAAGCTAGAAAAAGCTAGCAATAACGATAATAGTGACTTTAAATTTAATTTTAATAAATCAATAGAGATATTAAATAGATTTAGAGAATTTAAATCAGCTTTTTTAGAAAAGAAATCACTAGTTGTAACAAATGGTAATCCATATATTACAATAATTCTTTGCATGCAAGCAATTTCTCAAAATATCTCATTATGTATAAATGTACAAGATACAATGGTTGAACTAAATAAAGCCATAGCATATATTTTTGAAACTTATTTAAATCAAAATGGTATTAACGTTGTAAATTATATGACAGTAGAAGAATTTAAAAATTCAGAAGCAGATGACATTGTAGTAATAGACGATAAATCGAAATTTTATTTTTTAAAAGATGAACTAAAAATAAAGGTAAGATATATATCACTTTTAAACATTGATTTATATACAGATTTAGATGATGATAATTCATTAACAAAAACGATAAATGATTACTGTAATCAAAGATTTATAGGACTAGATATTCATAAAAACGAAACTTTAGATGATTTTGTTGAAGAAACCAATAAATATGAAGGTGGAAATGTTGCATTAATTTTAACTAAAGAGAATGTTAATCAAATGGATATTTATGATAAGTTATCTGATAAAAAGGTTTATTTTAATTGTAATCCATTTGCAAAAATTGAAGTAGATGTTGCACTTAAAAATTTATTAAAATAAAATTGAAAAAAACGTTGCAAAAATGCTAATTAAATGATATAGTAAAATAGATATTTTGTAAAATTTAAATTTACTATTTAACACAAAATAAAAATACAGGAAAGAGGAAACATAAATGAAATTATTTAAATCTTATAGTGAAAAAGAAGTAAAAAGAGTTATGCCATTAGTAAAAAAAATTAATGATTTTGAGCCTGAAATTGAAAAACTTACAGACGATGAACTTAAAGAAAAAACTACATATTTTAAGAAATTATTAAATGATGGTAAAACTTTAGACGATATACTTCCAGAAGCATTTGCTGTTGTTAGAGAAGCAGCCAAAAGAGTTATTGGAATGAGACATTTCGACGTTCAATTAATTGGTGGTATTATATTACACCAAGGTAGAATAGCCGAAATGAGAACTGGTGAAGGAAAAACTTTAGTTGCAACACTTCCTGCATATTTAAATGCACTAACTGGAAAAGGTGTACATATTATAACTGTAAATGATTATCTAGCAAAAAGAGATAGTGAATGGATGGGAAAAGTATATTCATTCTTAGGCCTTACAGTTGGATTAGTTATAAGTGGAATGAAACCAAATGAAAAACAAGAAGCATATAATTGCGATATTACTTATGGTACAAATAACGAATTTGGATTTGATTATTTAAGAGATAACATGGTTGTTTATAAAAATCAATTAGTTCAAAGAGAACTAAATTACTGTATCGTAGATGAAATAGATAGTATTTTAATTGATGAAGCAAGAACACCACTTATTATATCAGGTCGTGCAAATCAAGCATCTGATATATACAAAAAAGCAGATAGATTTGTAGCAAGACTTGAATCAAAAACAATAATAGAAGAAGATGTAAAAGATATAAATCAAGAAGAAGACAATGAAAAATATGATTACATTGTTGATTTAAAAGCAAAATCCGCATCCCTTACACAAAAAGGTATAGCAAAAGCAGAAAAAGAATTTGGATTAGAAAACTATAATGATATAGAAAACTCAGAATTAGTTCATGCAGTTAATCAAGCATTAAGAGCTCATGGAATAATGAAAAAAGATGTTGATTATATCGTTAAAGAAGGAGAAGTTTTAATAGTAGATGAATTTACAGGACGTATTATGTATGGAAGAAGATACAATAATGGTCTACATCAAGCTATTGAAGCTAAAGAACATGTTAAAGTAGCAGATGAATCTAAAACATTAGCAAATATCACATTCCAAAACTACTTTAGAATGTATGATAAACTTTCTGGAATGACTGGTACAGCTATGACAGAGGAAGAAGAATTCCAAGAAATTTATAGATTAGACGTAATAGAAATACCTACAAATAAACCAGTATTAAGAAAAGATCATTCAGATATTATTTATAAAAATGAAGATGCTAAATTTAGAGCAGTAATAAATGATATAAAAGAAAGTTACAAAAAAGGTCAACCAGTATTAGTTGGTACTGTTTCAATAGAAAAATCTGAAAAATTAAGCAAAATGCTTACTAAGGAAAAGATTCCACATCAAGTATTAAATGCTAAATATCATGAAAAAGAAGCCGAGATAATTGCACAAGCTGGTAAATATAAAGCAGTTACAATAGCAACAAATATGGCTGGTCGTGGTACTGATATAGTTCTAGGTGGTAATAGTGAATATTTAGCAAAACAAGAAATGAGAAATAAATATACTTACGAAGAAATAGAAGAAGCAACAGCATTTAATGAAACAGACGACGAAAACATAATAAAAAGAAGAGAAGAATTTAGAAATTTAGTTAAAAAATTCGATAAAGGTATAGAAGACGAAAGACAAAAAGTAATCGATGCAGGTGGACTTAAGATAATTGGTACAGAAAGACATGAATCAAGGCGTATTGATAACCAATTAAGAGGTCGTTCAGGCCGTCAAGGAGACCCAGGTGAATCAAGATTTTATATTGCATTAGATGATGACTTAATGAAAATATTTGGTGGAAATACAATTTCTAAATTATACAATTCACTAGGTGTTAGTGAAGATATGCCAATAGAAGTTAAGATGATTTCTAAAGCAGTTGAAAATGCTCAAAAGAAAGTCGAAGGAAGAAACTTCAGTATTAGAAAAAATGTACTTCAATATGATGATGTTATGAATAGACAAAGAGAAACTATTTACTCACAAAGGAGAGAAGTACTTGATGGTGAAAACCTAAAAGATGATATAATGGCTATGATTAAATCTGTAGCAGAAGAAGTAGTAGCATCTTACATAAATGGTGAATCTGATGATGTAGAAGGACTATTACAAGAAGTATCAAATATATTCGGAATTACATCTTTAGATACAGTAAAAAAAGAGAAATTTACAGAACAAGATGTATTAAATGAATTACAAGATAAAGCAGTAGAGATATATGAAGATAAATGCCAAAAATTCGGAGACACTTTAAGAGAACTTGAAAGAGTTGTATTATTAAAGATAGTTGACGAAAAATGGATGGAACATATTGACAATATGGACGAATTAAAGCGTGGAGTTGGACTTCGTGCATATGCTCAAAGAGATCCTATAGTAGTATATAGAGAAGAAGGTTCTGTAATGTTCGACCAAATGATTTTAGATATCAAATACGATGTAGTAAGATTATTAATGCATGCAACTAAGAGAGATGAAAAACAGGAAAGAAAAGAATCAGCTAAAATTGTAGATGCGAAATTACAAGAAAAAACCGCAATAGAATTAGTTGATGGAAAACTTTCTCCAAAAGAAGGTGGAATTGATAGAACAGTAGTAAATGAAGAACCTAAAATTGGTAGAAATGATCCTTGCCCATGTCGGAAGTGGGAAGAAATATAAAAATTGCTGCGGGAAAAATCAGTAATAGCAACACTTAAATAAACTTAAGAGATTGAGAATAACCTATGATAGATGGTTATTTACACGATGTATAGATTTTTAAAGTTTTGCAAAGAAGTCTTAATAGGAATTCTTTGTAAGACTTATTTTTATACATAAAAGGAGGTTAACTGTGGGAAAAAGATATGCGGATAGACATGTTGGTAGAAAAAATCAAATTACAATTTATAAAATTATTTCTGTAGCTAATAATGAATTTACTGGAGATATTTGTTATTATAAGTTTAAGGATGTCTTGAATAAGATTACTATACCAAATGGTGAACCTATTTTGGACGATGGACACGAATGGCTTGAATTTTATGATTATAATTCAAAAATAAAATTAACAGCTATGTATGATGAAAATGCTCAAATTATTGAATGGTACTTTGATATTGCAAGAAAAATAGGAAAAGAAAATGGTGTACCATATGAAGATGATTTATATTTAGATATTGTTGTAAAACCTACAGGAAAAATAAATTTACTTGATGAAGATGAACTTCAAGCAGCATATGATAGATGCGAAGTAAATAAAGAAGAGTATGATATGGCTAAGAATCAAGCAAATCAATTAATAAAGAGATTAGAAAATAATAAAGCTAAACTAGAAGAATTTACAAATAAATATTTAAAAGTATTTCAAAATAAATAAAAAAATATATAGATAACTATTTAGTATTGAATTGAGAAGAAAAATATGTTATAAAAAATGTAATTTTAATAAAGGTTTGATATAAAAAGGGAGGCGATAGTAATGTTGATAACAGGAGCAGAATTATTTGTTAAAGCATTAAAAGAGGAAAAAGTAGATACAATGTTTGCATATCCAGGAGGACAGGCTATAGACCTCTTTGACGCATTATATAAACAAAAGGAAATAAATGTTATATTACCTCGTCATGAGCAAGCATTAGTGCATGCAGCAGATGGATATGCTCGTTCAACAGGAAAGGTTGGAGTATGTCTTGTAACAAGTGGACCAGGAGCTACGAACCTTACTACAGGCGTGGCAACAGCAAACTATGATTCTGTACCTTTGGTATGTTTTACTGGACAAGTTCCAACATATTTGATAGGAAATGATGCTTTTCAAGAAGTTGATACAATAGGAATAATGCGTAGCATTTGCAAATATGCAGTTACAGTAAGAAAACGAGAAGATTTAGCGCGTATTATTCATAATGCTTTTTATATTGCCAAAAGTGGAAAGCCAGGAGTAGTTGTAGTAGATATACCAAAAGACGTACAAATTGCTTTAGGTTCAGATGAGTATCCAAAAGATATACATATTAGAGGATATAATCCAAATACATCAGTACATATGGGTCAAGTAAATAAAGCAATGGAAGTACTTGGAAAAGCTAAAAAACCAATATTTCTAATTGGTGGAGGAGTAAATATAGCTCATGCTAATCAAGAAATGACAAAACTCGCAGAAATTACAGGAGTTCCAGTTGTTACTACTATTATGGGAAAAGGAGCTATTCCAACTAATCATGAACTATATGTAGGTAATTTGGGAATACATGGAAGTTATGCATCAAACACAGCTATATCTAATTGTGATGTATTATTTTCTATTGGTACAAGGTTTAATGATAGAATAACAGGAAAGATAGAAGAATTTGCTAAAAATGCTACCATAATTCATGTTGATGTTGATCCTGCTGCAATCTCTAAAAATATATCTGTTTCAATACCAATAGTAGCAGATGCAAAAATTGCAATAGAAGCAATCATAAAAAAAGCAAAGAAACTTGATATAGATGAATGGAGAGAAGAAATAAAGTCTTGGAAAAAAGATTACAAGATAAGAATGTCAGATGATAATAATATACTTACTCCAGAATATATTATAGATAATATAAATAAAATATATAAAAATGCAGTAATTACAACGGACGTTGGTCAAAACCAATTATGGACTACACAATTTTTGGAAATTGACAATAATAAAAGACTACTTACATCTGGTGGACTTGGAACAATGGGATATGGTTTACCTGCTGCAATTGGTGCTAAAATAGGTTGTCCTAATAAAGATGTTATTAACGTATCAGGAGATGGTGGCATACAAATGAATATACAAGAACTTGCAACTGCCGTTTGTCAAGAACTACCTATTACAGTTTGCATTTTAAATAATGGTTATCTTGGTAATGTTAGACAATGGCAGGAGATGTTTTATGATAAGAGATATTCTTCAACTTGTCTTAAATACAGAAAATCATGTGATGAAAATTGTGATAAATGTAATAAAAATTGTCCTGTATATACTCCTGACTTTGTTAAGCTTGCTGAAAGTTACGGAGCAAAAGGAATGAGGGTAACTAAAAGGGAAGAAGTCGAAAAAGCATTTAAAGAGGCTAAAAAGAATAATACCACTCCAACAGTAATAGAGTTTATTATTGATGATACTTTAAATGTAATGCCTATGGTACCTCCTGGAAATACATTAAAAGATATGATTATGCAAAAGGAGGAAAATTAATATGGAAAAAAGATGGATTGGACTATTTGTAGAAAATGAAATAGGTGTACTTGCAAGAATTTCTGGATTATTTTCTTCAAAATCATATAATATAGAAACACTTACAGTAGGAACGACAGAAGATCCTACAATTTCTCGTATGACAATTTCTATTATTTCAGATGATAAGACATTTGAGCAGATAAAAAAACAACTAAATCGAAGCGTAGAAGTTATTAAAGTAATTGATTATACTGATATTCCTATACATAAAAAAGAACTTGTATATTTTAAGATTAATTCATGCAATGATAAAGACAAAGTAGAGATATTTAGATTAGAAGAAATATATAAATACAAAGTTATAGATTATAGTAAAAATGCAATAATTATAGAATGGACTGAAACTGAATCAAAAATCGATGATTTAATAAAACTATTTAAAACATTATTTCCAAATAGAGTTGAAATTGCAAGAGGTGGAAGTGTTGCAATGGAAGCTATAAGTGTAGCCAATAAATAGGAAGGATTTTTATATGAGGATAGAGGTAAAACAAGATAGTACAGCAATTTATAGGGCAAACTTAAAAGTGCTAGATAATAATCTAAATCAAGTATTAGAATGTGAAGCTTATATCGGAGAGAAAGGTCTAACTTATAATAAAGTAGAAGGAGATAAAAAAACTCCAGCAGGTACATTTAAATTAGGATTAACTTTTGGAACAGATGAAAATATTAATATAAAAAAATCAATTAAATATATAAAATTAAATAATAATTTATACTGGGTAGATGATATTAATTCCAAAAATTATAATAAATTAGTTGATATTTCAACACAGAAAAAAGATTTTACAAGTGCAGAACATCTAATTGATTATAAAGTAGAATATAAATATGGAATAGAGATAAAAACTAATCCAAAAAATATTAAAGGAAAGGGAAGTGCAATATTTCTTCATTGTAGTAATGAAAAACCGACTGCAGGATGTATTGCAATTAAAGAAGAATATTTGCAAAAAATACTTAGTATTATAGACAATAATTCTATAATTAAAATTTATTAATAAGTATAATATTTTATTGTATCTCATATAACTGTTAAAATAAAATATCACCAAATTAAATATATTTCATATTATAGACAAAAGAGGTGAAAAATGGCTTTTTCAGATAGAGAATTAATAGCAAGAATAATTAGGTGTGAAGCAGGAGGAGAGGGAGATACAGGTATGAGAGCAGTTGCATCTGTTATAATGAATAGAGTAAATGCAACAGAAGGCGAATATGCAAGAGTATCACAAGGTGGAAATGTTAGAAATATCATATTTCAAGAAGGACAATTCGATTGTGTAAGAGAAACTTTAAATGGCAAATATAATTCACAAAATATATATAATATTAATCCAACAGAAGTTGAATATAACATAGCTGATTGGGCATTATCAGGAAATAAAATATCAGAAGCAGGAAACTGTTTGTGGTATATGAACCCATTTAGACCAACCTGTCCAGGCACTTTCCCATATAATGGCTCAGGCACATTTCACACAAAAATAGTTCAGCATTGTTTCTTTAGACCAACACAAATTTATTCTAGATCTTAAAAGCGATTAACCTAAAAATGAAAGGAGAATAAATGGAAGATATGAAGACAGAAACAAAAGAAACAGTATCAGATATGGGGTTTGGAAACCAAACGAGCATACCAAATGGAATGAATGCAAATATAATGCCTGAAGTTTTAACAAATGCTATATACACGCCAGCTTTTTTGCGTACACAAATTGGAAAGCTAATGAGAGTGGAGTTTTTAATTGGAACAAATAATTTAGTAGATAGAATAGGAATCTTAGCTGATGTAGGAGCAAGTTATATTTTATTAAGCTCATTTGAAAATGATAGTCTTGTATATTGTGATTTATATTCAATAAAATTTATAACAATTTCTACATCAAGTAGTTTAATACCTAATTATAATAGTAATAATAATATGAATTCAAATTATAATAATGCAACTCAAAATAGTTATAGACAAGATTTGAGTAATATTACAAATAATAGATACTGGTAAAATAGTCACTGAGTCAAAAATAGACATTAGAAAAATATAATTTAATATAAATTAAAATAAAAATAAGAATTTCTTTGCTTTATTCTTCCTAGAAATTCTTATTTTATACTATTTCAGTTTTTAGATAATAATCATTTTAACTTCTTATATCTTATAAAATCAATAACTTAAAAATTGACTAAATGCTCCGAACACACCTGCAGAGGCTAAGCCCATAATTATTCCTGCTAAAATAACTCCAGCCATTATGGAAATAGAACTTTTCTTAAAGTCTAAATCTAAAAGACTTGCAGCTAAAGTTCCAGTCCAAGCGCCAGTTCCAGGGATAGGAATTCCAACGAATAAAAATAAAGCAACATAAACACTTCTTCCAGCTTTTTCTTGTAATTTTTTTCCACCTTTTTCGCCTTTTTCTAGGCAAAATTTAAAAAATTTTCCAATAAATTTTTTATCAGAACCCCATATTAAAATTTTTCTTGCAAAGAAAAAAATAAGTGGAACGGGAAGCATATTTCCTAAAATACAAGTGATATATAGTGGAATTATAGGGAGTGCATCTCCAAGAAGTGGACTTAGTCCAACTGGAATTGCAACTCTTAGCTCAGCAAGAGGAACCATTGAAATCAAAAAAACAACTAAATATTTTAAAAACATAAATTACTCCTTGTTATAATATATTAAGGTTTTAAAGTTACCCAAAACTTAATATTATGCCATTTACGTGATATAATTTTTGTATTAATAAAAGTATATCTGTAAAATTTATTAAATTATATAAAAATTAATTACTTAATAAAGCAAAATAATTTTACTATATAAAAATTAAATTGTAAAGGTCATAATAACTGCCTTGTAATTATTATTTACTAAGACAATAGAAAAATTAACATCTGATTATGTCATAATGAATGCTTGACTTGAATTAAAAAATTTTATAAGATATTTTTTATAAGAAAAGGGAGGAGCCAATATGATATATCCAAATTTTTTAAGAGAGGGAGATTTTATTGATGTACCAGCTCCATCAGATGGTTCAATCGACGAATTAGATATAAAAAAAGTTAAAAATTCTAAAAAAAAGATAGAAAATATAAATTATAAAGTTAATTTATCTAAAAATATATTTTCTAGTAAAGTTGGAAGAAGTGCAGATGCTAAAGACAGAGCGGAAGAACTAAATGAAATGTTTTCATCTAACTCAAATGCTTTAATATGTGCAGGTGGAGGAGATTTTTTACTTGAGATTCTTTCATATATTAATTTTGACAACCTAGTAGAAAATCCAAAATGGGTACAGGGCTTTTCAGACCCAACAGGAATTTTATTTCCAATTACTACTAAATATGACATAGCAACTATATATTCAAATAATTTTAAAAGCTTTGGAGCAGAAGAAT
This sequence comes from uncultured Clostridia bacterium, assembly GCA_947631315.1. Classification (GTDB taxonomy): domain Bacteria; phylum Bacillota; class Clostridia; order TANB77; family CAG-508; genus CAG-793. Next base: position 19,878 of record CANRLA010000017.1, read on the forward strand.
ATCATAAAAGTTTATATGAAAATTTGGAGATTTTAAAAGGAAATTTGATTGAACAAGAGAGTTATGAACTTTATGAAAATGAAAGAATAGAAAATGTTACTGGACTTGAAGGATATAATTTAACAGATAAAGTAGAATGGAAAACCTTAAATAATAATCCAATAAGAGTTAAAGGAAGAATTATTGCAGGTTGTATTGATATAATAAGAGAACTTTCAGGAACTAAGTATGATGGCATGAAAAGTTTTAATGAAAAATATAAAAATGATGGTATAATTCTTGTGTTTGATAATTGTGAATTGTCAAAAGAAGATTTAATACGAACACTTTGGAAGTTTAATGAATTAGAATATTTTAAATATGCAAAATGTATAGTTTTTGGAAGAAATGGCTTAGAAAAAAATTACTATCAAGAATATGAAACTATGAAAAAGTGCTTAGAAGATAGCATAATTAATAAGCTAAATATTCCCATAATTTATGATGCAGATATCTCACATAAAGGACCTTCAATGACAATAGTAAATGGTAGTATAGCAGATATAGAATGTAATAATGGAAAAGGAAAAATTTCATTTGAACTTAAATAAAAGAGGAAGAATCGTACAAATAAAAAATATAATTATAAAAATTAAACGAAAAATATTACACAAATTATAATAAAAAGAAGGGCATTAGCTGCCCAACTTTGAGAGAATTTTATCAACTCTCAACTTAGCAAATTGTGTATCTCTATTAGAAGCATATCTAATATTTTCAAAATCGGATACTTAAAAAAGAAAATTATTATCAAAGCTACTAAAATAGACACAATCAGCCGAAGAAACTTCGATTTGTTAATAAGAAATTTGATAAACATAACAACAGCAATTAATAATAAAATGTAAAGCAAAGATTTCATCATTGAAAGTTCCTCCTAATATTTACTTTTTATATAATATATTATACTATAAAATAAGGAAAAACGCAAATTTAATAGATGAATTTTTTCGTTTGTGCCTTTTTTTACTTTTTAATTGTAAAAAAATTTACATACTTTATTTTAAAATTCGCCTC
>CANRLA010000018.1 GCA_947631315.1 uncultured Clostridia bacterium
CGCCTATCGGAGTCGGACCGATCATCAGAGTTTTGCAGACTCGTGCCTTACCGCTTGGCTAAGGCGCCATATTAATAAGTTTTATTAAGGTACAAATACTAGAATGAAAAATAATTTGTTTGGAGCAGGTAACGGGAATCGGACCCGTAACTTAACCTTGGCAAGGTTACGTTTTACCACTAAACTATACCTGCATTATTAAACTTTTATTGATTAAAATGTTACCATTATTATATAATGGCTATCATCAAACTGAATTATTATAAATATAATAATAACTATCAAAAAGCAATTATAATGATAGCATTATTTTAGCACATTGTCAAGATTAATAATAATATTTTAGTATTTTTACTTCAATAATTTTGCAAATATATAAAAGTAGTCTAGTATATTTCTTCTTTCTACCTCTTTACTAGTTATTATATCAATCTCATCTATTATGTCTTCACCATTTTTTATTATTACTGTTCCTAATTTTTTTCCCTTTTCTACTGGAGCTTCTAGGTAATTTAAAGCATTTATTTCTACACTTAAGTTTTTATTTGTAACTATATTTTTTACTTCTAATTCACTGATTTCAAGTTCAACATTATCTCTACCTTTATTTATATATATTCTATTTTTGTTTATTTGTTTCCATTTTTCAAATTCATTATTTACAAATTCCTCTACATTCACTATTTTATATTCTTTATAGGCATACTCAATTAATTTTAAACTATCTTTGGCTCTATCTTTTCTTGTGTCTGCTCCTAAAACTACTACTATTAAATCCATATTGCCTCTTTTTACAGCTGTTACTAAACATCTTCCAGCATTATTTGTAAAACCAGTTTTTACTCCATATACTCCGTCAACATCTGATAACAGTAATTCATTAGTATTTTTTATTTCTCTTGCTACTCCATTAATTGATATTGTTGCATATTTTGTTTTTACTATATTTGCAAATTTTTCATTTTTTAGTGCATAATCTGTTAAATATGCTAACTCATAAGCAGTCGTATAATGATTTGGGTCATCTAATCCATGAGGTGTTACAAAATGTGTATTTTCTAGTCCTATTTCTTTTGCTTTATTATTCATTAATTCTGCGAATTTTTCAACACTACTTCCTATATATTCGGCTAGTGCTACTGCTGTGTCATTTCCTGACCTTAATAATAAGCCATATAATAAGTCATTTACTGTAATTTTATCTCCAGTATTTATTCCTAAAGTTGAACCTCCTGTTCTTGCTGCTTTTGCACTTATTGTTACTACTTCGTTTAGATTTTTACAAGTTTCTAATACTACTGTTGCTGTCATTATTTTTGTTGTTGATGCCATCGCTGTTTGCTTATTTTCATCTTTTCCATAAATAGCATTTTTTGAATTTCTATCATAAATTACATATCTTCTTGAGTTAATTGTAGGTTTCTGATTTGTTGCACTTGTTTCTATACTATTATTTTCATCTTCTAATTCTTTAATAATATTTTCATATAATACTTTTTCATCTTCTTCATTTTCTTCTGTATTTGCTATACAAATTGTTGTTTGATTTACTAATATTATTATTAAAAAAATAAATATTATTTTTCTTAATTTTTCCATTTCATTAAATTCCTTTCAATTTTGAAGATACACATATTTATTCTATCTGTATATTTTCATAAACCATAAAAAAACTACCTAACAAATTATATGTTATTAGGTAATTTTTATGATTCTTATTTTAACTTAATAGTATAACTATACATTCGACTAGCAGCCCCTGCTGTATCTTCATTGCTTTCTTCATATTCTTCTAGTATTCTAACATCTTCTATACAAATTTCTGTTGGCTCTTTTTGGTCATCATAAAATTTATCAAATATAAAGACTTCATTTCTTGTTTCTCCTGGATTTAATACTAATGATGCATTAGAATAATTTACTGTTCCTCTCTTTTGGTCTCCTAAGTTTAACGTTATTTCTTTATTTAGTGTATTATCTACTAATACTAAATATTTATCAGTTTTGTTTGTTAAGGTTACATTATACCCTTCACGTGTATAACTTATATCTTTTGATTTTACTGTAACTTTTAAATTTTCATCTTCTGCAAATTTATTGTATGGCTTACTTTCTATATAACCTTGATTAGATATTTTAAATTCATCATTTTCTTTTCTTAAAGTAATTTTTTCTTTATATGGTTCATATCCTTCAGTTGTTCCAGTTGATTCTATATCATCTAATATAACTAAATCATATATATATATATCGTCTACATTTGAATAATTTTGTAAATTATATATTTTATTTTGTGTAAATATATTATCTACATATTCTTGAAATAATGAAACATCATTACCATATAAATATTCTTTACACTGGTCTGTTAGCATATTATATGCTTGCTCATAATTTTTACTATTACAGTAATTAAAATATGTTTCCACTGTTTGATTTATTGTTCCTACATATCTTTCAGGTACATTTCCTCCATCATCTATTATCGGATTATTTGGCGTATACGTATTTATCATTGAAGTTTCTTTAGGGCGCTTTTTTAAATATTGATTTATAAGGAAAATAATCAACCAAACAACAAATACTATTAAAATTATTCTTCCATATTTTTTGAAAAAATTTCTTATAGCCATTGTTATTTTACCATTTAAGTTCATCTTATTCTCCTGTTCTATTTAAAATTTTTTTACACCTTTTCTACATCGATAAATTGTTATAATTTATTCTACTTGAAAAGATATTGTAAATTGATTTACTCCTAATTCTCTTATAACAACCCTTTGAGTAATTGTTTGTGCTTCTTTATTAAATACATCTTTTATTTCAACTGTTAATACAAATAATTCTCCTTGTCTTTCAATTTCTTTATAATCTACAGCTATATCTTTTGGATATTTTTGAATATAAGTTTCAAATTGTTCTAATGTACTAAAATAATTTTTTTTAAAATTTTCATTTAATAGATTATAAGCACTTTCATAATCATTTTCTTCTATATATGAAATAAAAGTTCCAAAGTAAGTTTGCATTCTACTTCTTTCTGTCATATCTGCAACCTTACTTGTAATAGTATTCTGAATATCGTCTTGATTATTATTTTGTATCATACTATTTTCTATACCATTACCATTTTGCTCTATACCTGCTGTTTCTTCATGATTATCTATAAATATTTTTATATTTATAGCTAGTAAAATAAGTACTGCCATTACTAACAATATATTTATAATTCTTTTATCCATTTTTATTTTCTTTCCTCTCTAAGTCATAAATTAAATAATATTTTACTCAGTTTCATAAGTAGATATTTTGATGTTTGGCATTACATTTTCTGCATTACTTATACTAATTTTTAAATTTAAAATGCTATCATAGTTGTAATATATTATTAATTCTGAGCTTAGATAATCCCCTTCATTTATTATTTTTTCTGAAGGTATTTCATATTTTTCATATTGTAAATCTGATTTACTCCATCTCATTCCATTTATTTGAATTGCTACATTTACATAATCATCTTGAGATGTTATTCCTATTTTTTCTAATTCTTCTTTATTTAAGTCAAAATATTGTCTTCTTTCATTTTCAGTTTTTAGGGTTGAATTTAATCTAAAATCTTTAATACTAGATATAAATGAATCTATCTTTTTTAATACTTCTAGCTTTGACACATTTCCAGTATATGTTTTAAACATTTCGTCTAAATAATTTTGACTTGTTATTATTATGCTATCATTTTGTTCTGATATTGTATATAAAATTTGTATATTTTTTTCATTATCATATTCTAAGTTTACTTTAAATGATATCAAGCCGTCTTCTGATTTAGAAATTGTATCTGTGTCAACATTATATTCATATAAATCTATTATATTTTCTCCATCAAAAACATTATTTATTTGATATGCAAGCATAATAAAGTCTTCTTTGTTAGATATATTCATCTTTTTTATTTGTTCTATATTTTGTTCATAATATTGCTCAATTTCTTCTATAGTTTTATTTCTTACATTAATATATATTGTTGGAATTACTTCATTTACTAATATATAAAACTTATTTTCTAAAGTTTCAAATGTAAACTTGGGCTTATAATTGTCATATATAACAGATTCGCCTAAAATATAGAGCCTTTTCATTGTTTCTTCTGCTATTTTTTCATTATTTAAAGAAGATATATTATTACTAGGATTTATTTTATAATATATATATTGTCCTATTGCTAAGGTAAACAATAATATTATCATTATTATTAAAAATCTTTTCATTAATATATATCTCCTTTTTATTTTTTAGTTATAATAATTTCCACCTGAAACTAACTGAACTCTACCATAACCTGGATAGTTTCTAAATGAACAATAACTATGACTTCTTACACCATTTAATGCATCTTGTACTGCTTTTACTACATCATCACTATAATTTCCACCTAACCACTGAGCATGTCGTCCATCTATTGAATAAGTATATTGACCTGGAGCTTTGTACTGACTAAGAGGATCTGAACCATATCTTCTCCATTCCGAATCCTCTGTCCTGTTGCACGCTGTTGAAATTACATTAAGAGCCTCGGCATAATTATCTGCTGTCGCATTTCCAGCTTCTTGTCTTGTAATAGCGCAAAGCAAATCAAAATCTGAGTCAGAATATTGCCAAGTTCCATGCCCTGTAGATATAACACTATTTGCACCGCTTCCATAATTGCTGAAAAATACATTCTCATCAGCTCTTCCAATGTCTATTCCTTCTTGATATACTGCTGTCATTTTTGCATTCATAGTTTCTTCATATGCACTATTATGTCTCTGAATCATATATTCTTCTATATCTTCTACTATAGATTTATCTATATCAAACATTATTACTTTTAATTCACTATCTGCAGTTCCTATTACTGTTCCTCTTTCGACGTCTCCAGTTTTTGTTAGGTCTTTTATTCCTTTTATCTTCATAGTAAGACCTACAAGCATGTCCGGATTAATTTCTTTATAATCTTTTTCATATATATACTTTAATAGTTCTACAGTTTCATCACTCATTTTTGTAAATTTTAAAGTAACTACATCATCTTCACTTGTTACTTCGCAATTTTCAGGTGCTATTACTTCTCTTCCACCAACACCTTTTATTACCATTCCATATTCGTTTTCATCTTTACCAACTTCAAACTCTTCATTCTTATCATCTGTCTTAATTATCCACATCATTGCATTTTCTAAGTCTGATGTTAGTTCATCTTTAGAAAAATATTCCAAATTTACAACTAAGTCTTTTAAATTTCTATATACAAATTCAGCTTCTTCAGTATGCATATTTTCTAGTATTGAAAATGCAGCTAATGCATTTGATTTATTTTCTTCAAATGATACCTCTTCTTTTTCAATATTCTTATCTTCTATCGTATATGTATTCCCATCAATACCCATTATTTCGCCTGTAATTTGATACTGGTCATATAGTTTTGCATTTTCTATTTTCTTAGCAGTTTCTACAGTTCCATCATATTTATAATAGCTATCTTTAAATATTTCTACAATATGTTCGTTAGGTCCAGTCGCTTCTGGTTCACATACTTGATATACTATTCCTTCATCTGCACTTAAAGTAGCATCTAGCTCAACGTCTATATCATGTTTGCTTAATGCACTATTGGCTTCATCTGCAGATTCATACTCGATTTTCTTTTTAGCTGATGTAGCTTTTCTATATACTCCTTTTGAGAAATCAATATCATTATAATACCAATGTTTTGTAACACTTTGAATATAAGGCCATTTTACTCCATCTATACCATCTCCAAAGCCTTGTGCAACTATATCAGCTAGTTCAAATAAGTCGTCATATGTTATACCAGCTAATCCAGGAACTTGCTCTGCTCCTTTTTTTATATATACTATATACTTAGAGTCTCCTCCATTAAATAACCTTTCAGCTAGTGAAAATAAGTGATTTCCAACTTTTTTCAATAAATTTGCAATAGCATTTCCTTCGCCGTCATTTATTAATGCATTTGCTATGTTTATTCCAAAACTTTCACTTACAAAGTTAGCTTTTGCTTGTTGTATAATGTTTCTAAAAAATTGATTTTTTTCCTCTTGAGTACTTAATCCTTGTAAAATTTCATTATAAAAATTAACTTCCTTTGTTACAGTCGTTGTAGTTATTTCATTTGATACTCCATTTTCACTTACTTCATTAGAATTATCATTGCTTTCTGTTTCTATTTCTTCAGTATATTGATATCTTTCACCACTTAGTCCGTAATTTAGAAACGCATTTACTATTTGATCAGTTGTTATATTTGCTGCATTACCACCTACACTTTTAACCTTAGTATCATATTTGACGTTGATATTTTGTAATACTATATTTACTTTTGTATTTAACTCTTTATCCCTAGCAAGCCTATATGATAAATCTGGCATCATTGTCGATAAATGTACACTTAAAAACAGTTCTATTGGTTTTCCATATTTTGCAGTCCAAGATGACATGTCATAACTAAACATACTACCCCATTGTATAGCTCCATTTTCTGTTAATCCAAGCTCATTTGTAAGAGCTCCAACTATTGGTAAATATATCGCATCCGTGTAAACAGTCATTTTTTCATTTTCTCTATCTATTTTAATAAATTTTTCATCATGAGTCCTACTAGATGAGTCTAATATATTAATCATTCCTGTTGAAATCTCTTCATTACTTACTATTTGAGAAGGATCTGCCTTTACAAAAGCTACAATTTTCGACATTTCTTCTTTCAAAAAACCATTTAAGCTAAAGCTAGCTAAAACATATGTTGCTTCATTTGATGCAATATACGATTTTAAATATTCTTTTCCATCTACTGACTCACCAATACTTTTTAGTTGTTTTGTTTTATTTTGTTCTTCTTCGCTTGCTTCTTCATACTCTGCTTTTCCAAAACCACAGCTTTCTATATCATATCCCATATTTTGTATATATTGTGCTAAATCTAAAATATCTTCTTTACTTACAGAAGCTGTTATGCTATCTCCTGTAAAAAATCCTACAAAGTCTCCCCAAACACTTCTTCCAAATTCTTTTATTTTCTCTAAAATCATTCCTGGCATCGTAGTAAAAAATGAATATTGTCCAATGATTACTATTATTAAAAGAATAATTACAATAACAATTAATATTGGAATTAAATGACTTAAAATAAAAGCTTTAACTTCTTCATTTTTTAAAATTTCTTTAGTTATATCTTTAGCTTTATCTTTTTTTTCATTTAATTTTTCTTTTTTTTCGTCAGATATAATTTTTTCTGAAGTAGTACTTAAATTTTCTAAATCTTCATTTTCTTCATTGGCTTGTCCTTGTTCTTCTTCATTAAATGCTATTATAATCACCTCCTCTTTTTATGCCATTCTGTACTTTATTTTTAACTATTATTGTCGCCGTTATTGTCACCAATTCCACTATTATTGTCACTACCATTGTTTCCATTTCCACTATTATTGTTGCCGCTACCATTATTTCCATTTCCACTATTATTTCTACCGCTGCCATTGTTTCCATTTCCACTGTTATTATTGCTGCCTCTTCCATTGTTTCTATTTCCACTGTTATTATTGCTGCCGCTACCATTGTTTCTATTTCCACTGTTATTATTGCTGCCTCTTCCATTGTTTCTGTTATTGCCGCTGTTATTATTATTTCTATCAATGTTAATTCTTATATTGTTTCTATTACTATTACTTCCTCTATTGTTGTTGTCCCCATTATTTGTATTATTACTATTACTATTATTGTTATAATTATGTCTGTTAATGTTATTTCTATCAGTAAATATGTTTCCAGTGAATCTTTGGAACGTACTGTATTCACTTATTCTTCCATCTTCTATATCTGATATTAATCTCTTAAATTGTTTTGGTATCTTCTTTTCATCTATTCCATTATCAATAAAACTTTGCTCCATTGATTGCATTATTTTTGCTAATTCTTCTTCTGCCTCAGTTTGTGGTTCTATACTTCCATCTTTCAAATGTAATGCATTATTTACCAATTCCTCTTGAGTTATGTCAGGATTTTCATCTTTATATTTATTTACTGCTCTTGCAAGTTGATGTTTCATAATTCTATTTTGATTTGCTTTTCGCAAATTAGAGCCCATACTAGCCCCTGCCATCATTCCTGCAAATCCTGTTTTTGCATCTCCAAGTCCAAGTCCTAATCCTCCAAATACCATAGCCCCTGCAATTGAAGGAAGCACAGGATTTTTTCCCCAAATTGTTGACGCTACTTTTAATGCACCCTTGCCTACCGTTGCTGCACTTTTCTTCACAACACTTCCAATGCTATTTGTATTTTGACTTCCTGAACTTCCTCTTGTATCTGAAGAATCGCTTCCACTAGAATGTCCACTGTCTGAAGACCTTCTACTATTTGGATTATTACTTTGGTCACTATTTTGACCACCATTTCGACTACCGCTTTGACTACCATTTTGACGATTATTTTGGTTTTGACCTCTAGAGTTATTACTTGATGAATTGCCTTTACTTTTAGAGCCTCCGCCCCCGCCTGATTCTTTCTTGCCTGACATGACTTTATTTAACACAAGTCCTCCAATGGCTGCATTTGCAACTGTTTTACCCATACTTTGACTCTCAAAGTGGAATATATGTTTCACAATTTCTTCAGATGTATATATAAATAGCATTATCATTATCGCTATAACTGCATTAGCTAACCCTGCACCCTCTGCAAAACCGTGTTCTGATGTCAATTTAATTGCTGATTCAGCTAATACTCTATATGATATACAATGAAATGGCTGTATTAAAATATTATAAACATACTCTTTTAACCATACATTAAGGGCTTGCGATTTACCATCTCCCATTTTATCTATTGAATATGTAATAGTTACAAGAGGAGAAATTACTATCAAAAATGCTAAAGTAATCATACGTTTTATATATGTAAGTAAAAATACGAAAGTAATAGATTGTAGCATCATATATATTAATGCACACCCCATGCCTTCCGTGAATGAAGCAGTCAAAAATGATTGTGTTAAAAATTGATCTGTCATGCTTCCAAACCATGCGTCGCTTAATCCTGTTGATAGTACATCAATAAACGCATTATTAATATTTATTGTAAATATCATTATATACTGCATAACAAATAAAAGTGCTAAGCTTGTAAGCCAATCATAAAGCATTGTTTTATATTTTGCTTTATCTTCTGCTATTGTAGATATTGCCATTCTAATACCAACATATACTGCAATTATTGCAAGCACAACTGCAGCAATATTTCTTATTGATGTATACCAAATTGCAATATTTTCCCTAATTGTAAGTGCTACATCATTTGTTGTAGTATAATCAAAAAAGTTAATATCTATTAAAGGTACTTTATTAAATAAAATATCTTCTAAAGTTAGGCCTGCATTATCTATATTTGTAAAGAATCCTAAGATTATCTCTATTATTCCACCAATTATAAGTGGAAGAAATTTAGCAGGTAATAGCAGTACTCCAACAATTCCATCAATAGCGTCATCTATTCCAAAAGCATAACTTTTTGCCCCTAAACAAAACAACAGTATGAAGGTAATTAAAATTAAAGTTAAAATTTTCTTTTTCTTATTTTTCATTTATTTTCTCTCCTATTTTAGACAATGCTTTACATTTATGTTTTAGATTAATTTACTTTTTAAAAATAATATTATTTATATTTATAATGTATCAATATAATTTTCTATATCTATTACTTCTGTTGTTTCATCTTCTGTAATGTCATACAACGATGCAAATAATTTGTTGTTGTCTTTTTCAAGTCTATTTATTAAGTTTATTTCATTTGTAAATCTGTTGCTACCAATATTGCTCCTTACTGATTTTCTTATTACAGATGCCATTTTTTTCATATTTTCTTTTTTATCAGTACCATATTTCTTATTATCTAAATCTCTTTTTGCTTGTTCTATTATTTCACTTTTTTGTCTTTCATCTAGTTTGCTACCTCTACTAATTATGCCTACTACATAATTTACCATTTCAATTTTGGTATGTTCGTCAATTTTTGCTACATCCATGTCTTTATTTTCTGTTTCTTCCATATAGCCTTTCATATATTTTTCTACTTTTTTAACACTTGACATATAGTGTGCTTTCATTACACTCTTTGCAATTTTCTTCGTTGCTTCATCATATTTTTCTATTTCACTTTCAATTTCATTCAAAGTATCATTTACTTCTAGCATAGTATTTATTGTATCTTCAATCTTTTGATTTTTCTTCTTTTCAGATTTTTGTTGTTCTATTCTATTTATATATTGTCCAAGCGTTATTACATTTGCAGCTTTGTCTGCCAAACTATATTTTTGAGTTTGCTGTGCTTTTCCATTTTCTATAAGATTACTTATTCCTGAAGAAAATAATCCTATTCCAGTTTCAGGATTTAATACCATTACTGGTACTGCTAATACAACACTTCCAATTCCCGTTATATTATTTTTTATAAATTTATAATTTCCCTTAAATACTGCTCTATTTTGTTCCTTTCTAAGTTTTAAAGTTTGTTTTGCTACATTTCCAGCTGAACCTTTTCTTCTTGAAGCTTTTTTCAGAATCAAAATTTTATTTTTTTCATTTATTCTTCTATTTATTGTTGCTTTTATAACTCCATTACTCGTTCTAGAATTTCCTGTATTACTTCCTGCATTATTTCCTGTATTTCTTCCTGTATTTCTTCCTGAATTATTTCCTGAATTATTTCCTGAATTGCTTGATGTACTGTTTTCTAATCTATTAATTATTCTGTTATTTATAGATAAGATAGTATTATCTACAGAATTTAAAGCATTATTTCTTACATTTTCTGTCTTATTTTTTATGGTTCTTAGTTTTGGAGAGTAGGATAGAACTTTCATTTTATGTCCAACAAATTTTGTACCTCTTTTTGCCATTTTTACTGCTCCATATGTATAATATACACCTGCTAGACTTTCTTCCTTTTTAAATGGCTTGTCTAAATCTTCTACATGTTTTTCAAACTTAAATATTCTTAATACTATTTTATCTGCACTTAGCATAAAGTTTAAAAATATTAATGAAATAACAAATCCAGTAAGATTCTCAGTAGAAATATCTAGAGATATACCTACTAAACTTGTATATAATAATGCGTGAACAGATTGTATTAATACATTTGCTGAAAATTGATATAACCATTCAGAAAAAGCCTTACTCTTTTTCCCAGTTGCACTATCAAAAGCGTATTTTGCAGATATAATTGGAGCTAAAACAATTAATACTAATACTGTAAATGTACGTTTTATATATACCCAACAAAATCTGATAAATACTATTATCATTGTTATATACATAAACATACCTGTCATTCCAATAGAATATCTAATATCATATGCTCTTGTTCTGATTGTTTCATACATTTGGCTTTCTGATGAACTTCCCTTGCTAAACATACTTACAAGTAAATCATTAAGATTAAGAACAATAATCAATACATAATTTATTGAAAACAATATAATTATACTTTTTAACCAACCTATTAAGAATTCTTTATATTTGGCTCTGTCTGATGCAACAGTTGCTATTGCCATCCTTAGTCCAGTATAAACTAATAATATTCCTAATAGTATAGCTACTACATTTCTTATAGAAACATACCATGTTGCAATAACGGTTCTTATCGTGCTTACTATAGAGTTATCCTTAATATCTTCTCCACCTGCTGTATCAGAAAATACATTAATATCAAATAATGGTACTCTATTATATACTATATCTTCAATTGTATATTTTTTATATTCCTCATCTTTTGATTCTGTTGCTATTGCACTATTGGGTATCAAAACAACTATGAAAAATACAGTCAATAGAGCTATGTATATAAATCTTTTTAATGTATGCTTCATAGTTATTTTTTCCCTCCTTTATTATATATTACAACATTTTATATTCCATTATTTATAGTATTATCTTCCAAGCTATTATTTATAATGTTATCTACTAATCCAGTATTTATAATATTATCTCCTAAGTTATTATTTACTAAATTTAATATATCATTTACCATTCCTTCAACTATGGCAGTCCATCCAACGATAGCACCTTTTATTCCTTGTAACATTATTCCTAAAATATAATCTATAAATTGAGAAAATTTTGAAAATAACCATACAGATAATTTCTTTTCTCCATTGTATTCCATTTTTGAAGGATTTCCTGAAAAATCAAATTCCAAGCTATCTAGGTCAATTGGGTTGTCATCTGTATTATCAGCTTGTCCTTGTGGATTAAAGTTTGAAACAGACCAGTTTCCCATTCCTCCCCCGACTCGGAAAAACTGTTGGAGTATGTCCATCACTTTGAAGATGACCAACTATTCTCCTAATTGTTATAATTTGATCAACTCTTACATCACTTAGAATTGTTCCAACTTTTGGAGTTGAAGTATTAACCCATTGTCCATTTCCAGCATAAATTCCAGTATGTCTTCCTGTACCACTACGACTTGAATGAGTAATTATTACATCACCAAGCTGAACATCACTCCAAGATACAGGAGCTCCCACACCTAGTAAATAATCTGTTCCATGATCTAAATATATACCAAATTGCTTATATATTTGCATAACAAATCCAGAACAATCAGCTCCAGATGTTAAACTTTCACCACCCCATACATACGGAGTTACTCCAACCCATTGTTTTGCATATTCAACAATTTTAGATTGAAGTTCGGTTATAAGTGTATCAGCATAAACAGCATTTTTTTCAGGAATTGCTGAAAAAACTACTAAACTAATAGCAAGTAATATCAAAATTATTTTGGTTATAATAGTTTTTAGTTTTTTCATTTTTACATCCTTTAATCTTGTATTTCTATATTTTTATAAAATATTTGATTTTGCGATTTTAATATTTTTTATAAATTGCTTTTTATTTTAGTTAATAGCTACTTGGACACTTGTATTATCATAATATATTGTGTTATTTTCTACTCTATCTATAATACATTCGCCTTCTACATCTATGATTTTTGCATTTTGCATTGTATAAGCATTTTCTACATATATTCCATCATTTGCTATACCATATACAAATAAGTTATTTGTTAAATTATATATACCTGTTGCATTCTGAACCCTAAGTTCAAAGTCAGGATAATTTTTATAAATTGAATAAAATGTATATACATTATATGTATCATTATAATAAACAGAAAATTCTTCACTTTGAGCAAATTTACCTTTTTCTACATCTACTATATCCATCGGTTCTCTAGTATAAATATCTTCATTTGCTCTATCTAGCTCATCATCAAATACTAAATTTCTTTCTAAATTTAAGTATGTATTTTGTGGTAATTTCTTGTTTGTCTTTATATCATCTATTGAGATATCTTCTGTAACATTTCCTATAAAGTTGTTATATATTGTAATTCCATTTTTTATATTATTTCCAAAAGAGATTTCAAAACCTCTTAATGGATATTTTATATTCACATAATCGTTTTCCTGTGTATATATTGAATAATCAGGATAAAGTTCAGTTAGTTCCGATAAAAAAGTATTGTAATCTTTGTCTTTAAATAATTTAGTTGTTAAACTTGCAAACTTTTTATTTTCATCTTCATTATATTCATCTAATCTATATACTGAAATTTCTCCATCTGAGAAAAATGCATATATATTTTCTAACTTATATCCTATTACTTCCATTTCTGAGTAATCTTCGTAAGTAGGAGTTCCTAATACATTTCTTATTTCTTCATTTGTCATTCCAACTGTAATTCCTTGTAGTACATCGCCTTGATAATTTTTGATAAAAACAATATTATAAATTTTGTTATTAACTGTCCTTATCTTATATCCATTATTCCAATATACATCATAGTTTTCGTAATTTGACGTTTTTTGCCCAAGATTTACATTTCTTCTAATCCAATTATTATTTATCATTGATTGTAATTCTTGTGATACAATATTTACGTTGGTAATGTTTTCTTCTTTTTTATTATTTAATGTATATAAAGATTTTATATTTTCAAAATAATTATTCATATCATTTATTGTATAATTAATTGTTTTATCTTTATTTACATTAACTCTTACAATTAGATTCCTTTCTTCATCAATTAATCTATAATTATCTAGAATTTTTAAACTTACTAATTTTATTATATTTTCATATTCTCCTTTATTTTCATTTCCGTTTTCATCAATTGGATTATCCATAAACGATAAATATATATCTTTTGAGTAACCATCTTCTTGAGAATTTTTAGTACTTTTATATTCGCAACCATAATATTCTACTAATTCTTTTATGGTAGCAAAATCATCGATAGAATTATATTCTTTATTCTTATTTATTAAATATGAAAATAAGTTTCCTAATATTAAAAGTAAAATTATAACTATAATAATTATTATTAATTTCTTTTTTTTCTTCATATTAATTCCATTTCTTTCTTGTTTTTCTTAAAAAGTTTTATATTCGTTATGAAAGTTTAATGACTTTATATTTATTATTTATCCGAATTTCGGTAACTTCGTTTCAGAGATTCCTTTTGCAAATTTAGGTTTAATCTTTAATAAGTTTCTTACTATCTTTTCACCCCTTCCTAATGATGCTAAGAATATTATTCCTATTAAAGGGGCTTGGTTTATTATTTCTCCCGCTGAGAATATAAATATAATATATAAACCTAAATGTATAGATTGTAAAAATATCTCCATTGTAATTTCTGTAAACCAATTTTTAAATGCCTGCGCTCTTCCATCACCTAATCTATCTAATGGATATGTTAAACATACAAGTGGTGCAATAACAATATAAAATCCTACTCTTAATACCCTCATAAAATACATTATAAAAAATTTCATTTCATAATAAATAAGCATTGTATATGTAATTAAATATATTAATGTATTTGTAGCTCCCTTCACAGAATTAAGATTTGTATGTACATTATCTATTAACTGTTCTTCTACTCCTACGCTTGTTCCCTCTATATTTTGCATTTCTTTAATCATAAGACCATTTATTGTATCTGCTATATTTAATGCCATTATTACAAAAAAATGTAATAAAAATAGCAATGCTACACTTTCAATCCAAAATACTAACATTTTTTTATATTTTGCTTTACCATCTGCAACAGTGGAAATCGCCATTCTGATTGCTATATACACTAAAACAATAGCTATAGCTACTGCTGATATATTTCTAATTGATATATACCAAGTTGCAACAGATTGTTTTATCTTATTTATTGCATCTGCATTTTGAACTTCATCATCTTGTGTTTTGAAAAAGTTTATATCAAATATTGCATAATCATTTGATAATAATTTTTGTATTGTAAATACTTCGTTCATATTACCACTTACAATATAAGACATTATTTTGTTTGCAAGATTTGGCAAAATTAATACTATACTTTGCAGAAAACTGGTTACACTATCTAACCAATTTGGATTTGACTTTACCTCTGCTGAATTAGTTCCACCTTCTCCATTGGTTGTTACTTTTCCTTCTTCCATTATGCTATTATAATTTTCTTGAGTCTGTCCTGCTTCTTCTTCATGTATTGTTTCTGATTTTCCAAAGTCTGCCGATGTAGCATTAGATATAGGACTATATGAATTTAATATAACTAGCATAGTAAGTATGATTGCTATTGTTTTTTTCATTAAAATACTCCCTATTTTAATAAGTAAGATTTTATTTATTAATTTTCTTGATTAGCTACATTTTCTGAAATTTTATTTATATTTGTTTCAATGAATTCAAATTCCTTTTTAGTAGGTCTAATTTCAATAATTGCTGTTTGTTCTCCAACTTTAAATAGTCCTTGTCCCCTACTACATGTTGTTAAAAATGCTGCTTCTCCTTCACTTAATTTAAATACTTCTTTTATATATTGAATCTCTGATTTGTCTTGCGCTAAGAATAATTTTGTATCTGAAGATGTTAAAACAGCTTGTACTTCTGATTTTTCATAAAAGTCTTGAAATCTTTGTGATACAACAGCTAGAGATACATTTCTTTTTCTTGCACGTCTTGCCATCTTGTTTAAGAAATCTACTGCTTCAGGGAATGGTAATAACATCCATGCTTCATCAACTAGCACTCTTTTTTGTCCTGCTTTCGATTTATCTTCACTATTTTTCTTAACATATTTTTCCCATATCCAAGTAAGTAATATTTGTTGTGCTAAAGGTCTTGCAAACCTTTCCTCTAATTGTGATATATCAAGGTTTATAAATGATGTACCATCTAATAAATCAAATGTTGATTGTCCATCAAAGTATGAAAGTTGACCATTTAATTCTCTAACATATTGTTTCATTACCTTAACTAAATAGCTATAATATGTTCTATAATCAGGATTTTGATTTTGATTTGCATTGTTTATTAATCTATGATACCAAGAGCCTATTGTAGGCATTGGTTTTTTCTTTTTTCCTAAATATTCATTTTGTACTACTCCTCTTTGGTCCATAGCATATAGACTATTTACATCATTAGTAATACCAAGTCCTGCATATTCTTCTGATACAGATTCAGCAATAATTTGTTTTGTAACTTCATTTACATCATCTTCTGTTCTTGTACTTCCTCTTGCCATTGTTAATAATATCTGTGTAACATCTTCTACTTTATTTTCAACATTAAGTGTTACTCTTTCTCTTCCAGTTATTTCATCTTTAGTTATTTCAGGTTCAATATCAAATGGATTAATTATTGTATTAGAATTAGGAGATATAACAATATTTAATCCTCCTAATGCTTCTGCAACTACTCCATATTCACCTTCTGCATCTAGTGCAAGTGTTTCTATTCCCATTAATACTGCTGATCTTGCAATTAATGTTTTTATTGTTACACCTTTACCAGCACCTGATTTACCGAATATAACCATATTATAATTACTTAATGATGAATTGAAATTATCATATAAAATTGGAAGTCCTGTCTGTCTATTGAATCCTATAGGAATTCCATTTTCATGACCTACATCTGAGTTTATGAATGGAAATACTGTTCCCATTGATTTACGGTCAAATGTATGTTTTTTGGCTATCTTATTTTCTGCTAAAGGAAGGTTTGATTTAAAAGCATCTTCCTGCATTGCCCATGCAGTTTTCATTCCTGTTAAAGTTTTAGACATTTCTGATGTCAATAGTTCTGTTTGTCTGTCTAATTCTTCCATACTATAAGAAAATATTGTACAAATAATTGATGCTTCATAAAGTTTGTCTAAACCACTTGCAATTGCGTCTCTTAATTCTTCTGCCTCTGCTCTTTTTTGTGCTAAACTACTTTCACGGTTTATATTTCCTCTATCAGCTGCAACAATTCTTTCTGATTCTAGTTCATTAATTGTTCTATTTAGTTCATTTTGTGATTTTGCTTCACTGATTGGGTTTATAAAAACTGATACATTTATATCTCCAAATGTATACATACCTCTTAATAATTCGGGGAATGTACACATTCTTGGAAGTGTTGATACAGTTAAAGTTCTTGCATATTTTGTATTATAAGAAACAATTTCTAAGTGATTTGTACTAGTAGCATCAATCCCTGATGGAGCTATTAAATCCTTAATATCTTTTTTGTTTTTATCTAATGAAGTAACTTGCTCAGATTGATTACTTTCCTTAAAATCAAATGTTTCATCTGTTTTATTTTTCATTAAACAAATTCCTCCTCATTGGTTATATGTTTTTTCTAATTACTCTCCTCGTTTTAGGAGCTTGATTTGCTTCTTCTTCTAAATTAGATTGTTCAACTTGTTTTTTAGTTTCATTATATAATTGTGGGCTAAGTTCATCTCTATATTCTTCTATCATTTCCATAGCTCTTTGCTTAGTTCTTTTTCTAAGTTCTTCTCTTTGTATTTGATCTGCTTTGATAATGCTTCTTGCAGCAAGTCTTGATGCATTTTCTTCAACTTGCTCTTCTATCCTTCTCTTTTTCTCATCTAAAACATCTCTTGCTGTAGAATATAGCCTATCATATTCTGAATTTATAGCATCTCTTAAAGTATATTTTTCTGATGAATCTCTATTATATGCTACATATAATAATTCTGCTAACTCTTCTGAATTAAGAACTTTTCCTGTTACTTCTGCCGATGATAATGCACTTATTAATGTCTGAGCTCTTGTATATAATTCTGTAAATGCTATATCAGCAACTTCTTCTTTAGAATAATTACTTATATCTCCATACTCTGCAGGATAATATGATAAAACAACAAATGTTTTTTGTTGTAGTATATTTCTGCTACTGCTTATCCTTCTAGTATAATCTTCTATTGATTCTCCATATTCAAGTATATTTTCTTTTCTTTGCTTGTCAAACATTAATTTTTTTACTGCTTCGTCATTTTTTCTTGACCTTGCCATCTCAATTTGAGCATTAATCCTAATTATTTGATCATTAATACCTTGTATTCTTTTTTCATATTCATTTAATATATCATTTAAATTTAAAGTTCTTGTTTGCACATATAATTGAACTGGAAATCTTAGAGTATTTAAAAATTCTATAAAGCCTGATTCAACTGCATTTTTTTCATCTTCTGAAAGCAAGTCATAGTTTATTCCTTTACATTGAATTACCATTACATATTGTTTTCTATTTTTTCTTGCAATCATATTGTCAGTAATTTCATCAAATTCCATAAATTTATATATTGAATTTATGCTTTTGCCTGTTCTAGTAATTAGATTAACATTCTCTTTAGGCTTTTCTTTAATTTGTTTGCTTTTGTTTGATTCATCCTTGTTTCTTATTTTAAAAATAAGTAGAACTGCAATAAATCCAAGTAAAGCTATTAACACAAGAATTACAATTAAGATTATATTCATAATTTGTATAGTTGTCATATTAATTTTCCTCCTTTGTACTTTTTTTATTTAAATTATTAGTCTTAAATACACCTAAAGTACTATTTTGTGTATTAAAGTCCATTTCTTCTCTAGGAATAGCATAAGTATATATTTTTCTATTTTTCTTGAATTTTATATAATTTATAATTATTTCATCTATTGAATCTCCTCCAACATTTTTGGATATTTTATTGTTTCCGTTAGAAGGAAATTTTATTGTTCCTATTCCAAATCCTAATAACGCTAATACTACCGTTATTATTATTCCTATTGATTTTAATCCTAAAAAACTAAAGAGTGCATAAAATAATAGTCCAATAATTCCTCCTACTGCAGTATATATCAATGATTTGGTAGTAAATATATATAATATTCTACCTTCTCCTTTTAATTTATTACTTGGAATATAGTAACTTCTCATTATAAATCCTCCTTAGTTTTAATCTAATATATTGTTAAATATCTGTATAACTATTGCAAATATCCCTGTTGCTCCATACACTAATACTATTGATATAATAAAGTAAATTAATTTTTCTTTCAATTGAGCTTTTTCATTAGCTCCTGCTATCATATATTTGACACCCATAATTAGGCCGACAACAATTAATACTATAGTTGCAATTCCAACTAATGTTACTCCTACTGGAACAAATGCATTTATTGCATCTTCGGTTGATATTGCTGGATTTTCATTTCCTTTTTCTATAAACTCTTTGCCTGTACTAAATATATCATCAAAACTAAATCCAAATACTTTTGTGCAAGTACCAAATAAAGTTAAAATTAGTATTGTTAAAATTAATACTTTAGTTATTTTTCTTACTTTTGTATATTTCATTATCTCCTCCCGATATATGGATATAATAACCCATTTTTACCTATACAATATTATATATTGTTAGGCTTAATTTTTCAATAGTTTTACTAAAATTTAATATATTTGTAACAGTACAATTTAATATTTTAATTCTGTTTTTTTGTTAGGGAAAAAATAAAAAAGATCTAGAATTTTTATATTCTAAATCTTTATTATTTAAAATAGATTATTTAAAGCAATTCTTCCTATTAGTTTAATTATTGTTCCTACTGAAAACAGTATTACTGCTCCTATTACATAGCTAACTAGTTCTTTTTTTAATTCTGCTTTAGCCTCTGGAGCTTTTATCATAAACTGTACTCCTTTATAAATTAATATTATTATTGCAGCTCCGTAACATATATATTGAACTGCACCTATAATTTTTCCACCAACAATTCTGTAAGTATAGCCTTGTGTTTCATATATACCTGATAATTTATCTTTATCTATATCTATATCAGCAATTTTTATGCTTTGTTCTTCCTGATTATAATTAATTTGATTTGCTTTTGAAACTGTACTTGTAAGCAGTGCAAATGACACTATTAATAAAGTAATTTGTATTATTTTTTTTAATTTCATTATTTGTTTCTCCTTTTTCATAAATGCGCAAGACTTAATTAAAATAAAATTGCATATTATTTTAAATTTTTCCAAATGCTTTAAATATTTGAAAATAAATTTTTAAATTACTTTAATTATACCTTTTAAAGAAAAATCTTGCAATAGATTTTTATAAATTTACTTATTGTATTTACTTAGGTTGAGTTTAATTTATATAATTTTTCTTTTTTACTTAATTAAATATTTTGATAAAAAAATGAGTGAACATGTTCACTCATTTTTTTATAGTTTCTTTTCTTAGATTATTATGAATCTTTTACAGTACTGTTTGCAACACTCTTTATTAGATTTAATAGTATACCTGCTGCAAATACTAGTACAGCACCTACAACATATATAACTGCACTCTTTTTAATTTCTGCTTTTGCATCTGGTGCAGCTGTCATAAACTTAA
>CANRLA010000019.1 GCA_947631315.1 uncultured Clostridia bacterium
CTCTATTAAAACCTTTCATAGTTGGATATTCTCTTTTCATAAAGTCTACTAACTTATCTACAATTTTTTCTCCCCAAGTAGAATCATTTACTTTTTCACTTATATATTTTCCAAAGTCCCAATATAAAGAAATTAGTTCTTCATTTACCTTTTTATAAGCATTATTTCTTCTAGTTTCAATCATCTTTATAATTTCATTAAAATCAAGTTCTAAATTATTATTCAATGTCATAATCCTCCTTTTTAATTAATTTTCATCTAGGGCAGTTGTAAAATTTTCCTTGACAACTGATTTTTTTGCGATAATTGAATACTACTTATATTTCACCATTATATAATATGTTTTATTTTCATCTATTTTTTCTAATCCCATTTTTTCATATAACTTAATTGCTCTTTCATTATCTACTTTAAATCCAATAGCAATTTTCATTTGTAGATTATAATGTGTCAACAGTGTTGACACAATTTAATTTTTCATTTATGCAATGATAATTTATCTTTTTCAATTTTCTTTTGATATCTACTTTCCTCTGAAAAAATACATCCACAATATTTTTGCATATATAGTCCTATTTCTTTCGCTTTATTATGTCCTTTCCAAAACCCTTCTCTAAAATCTCTATATAGAAATTCAATTCCAAATTCTTTACTTAAGTCTTCCATATATTTTTTTATAAAATCATGATTTTGGTAAATGCTATATAACAAAGTTGTAGAAACTGCATCATATCCATTTTCTTTTGCATATTCAAAAGTTTTTCTTAATCTTACTGGATAGCAATAGTTTGTGCATCTATTTTTTAGGTCTTTTACCGCTTCTCTGCAAAATTCATCTAGCCCATAATTTTCTTCAAAAATTGCTTCGATGTTAATCATTTTGGCATATTCTTTTAAACAATCTCTTCTTGCTTTATATTCTGTATATGGGTGAATATTTGGATTGAACCAATATAACGTTGGTTCAATCCCTTCTTTTCTTAAAGTATCTATACAGTACACACTACAAGGTGCACAACATGTATGTAAAAGTAATTTCATATTTTATTCCTTCTTTTTCCTTATTATTTTTTATCTGATTTTCCTTTTCCTTCAATTTCATTTTTTTCTGATATTTTATTTGTTATAACTAATAAACTCATTATTGCAATAACTAATATTCTATATGCAAAGAATGAGTGAATATAAGAATGTTCCCTTATAACAGCATACCATATTATTGGAAATACTAAGATTATGGCATAAGGAATACATTTTTTCAAATTTAGCTTCATGTCAATTTTTTCTTTTTTTACAGCTATTTTAATAAACCTAGTAATTATATTAATTAATGCTATTGAAAATATTACTATAATAATAAATTCCGACAATCTATTCCAGTTTGCCTTTACTACCTCATATAGTGTAAATTTTCGTATTCCTGAGTGTCCACCATTTATTCTAAACAATGCCTGCTCTATTGCTTGAGATATAAGTGGTCTTTTAAATATTAATTCAACTAGTACCCACTTTATAGCCCATGTTATTCCATAACCTAATCCCCATGCTATACTTAATTTTACTAAATCTATTAATTCTTTTTTTACATTTATTTTTTCTTTTTGCTCTAATAGAAAATATATAATTAGTGGTATCCCCAGTGTTACTAATGGTTCTGTTAATAAATCTATAAAACTTGTTATTGAACCTACTATAAAAAAGAATATTCCTATATTTTTTATTTTATCTTTTTTTATCAATAAAAATATTGAGCTTGCAAATGATACTAAAAATACTAATATTTCATTTATTGATTTACTTACTATAAATATATTTATTGATAATAATGCCACTGCAAATATAATGCTTGTATTTAAGTTAATTTTTTTATAAATTAAATATAACATCCATATGACAGTTATTAATGTTACTAAAAATAAAAATATTCTTATTCCACTATAGTCAAATAGCAATAATAACGGTCTTAGTAGTACTAAATATCCATGCCAATATCTTGCATATTCATAGGAATCTTCAATATTGTCTCCGTGCATTAATCCATATAATTCTTTCGTTTGATACAAGTCTCCATTTTTACTATTTTTATATTTCTCATTTGCACCTAAATTATACTGACTATCCCCATATATTATTTTTGTTTGTCCTGGTACAAAGTTTTTTCTAGCTAACAAACAACTTGCTGGTTTTGTATTGTCTACTGAGTACGCAGTATTTATCATAAGGGCATCTGTAAATGTAAATATCAATTCCTTTTTATATTTTAAATCTATTATTAACGTTTCATTTTCTTTATACAAAGTCTCTGAACTCTTTTTTACATTTTCTTTTATTGCTGATGCTGGAATTAAACTTGTTATTATCATCAATAATATATATATACCTATTAAAAATATTGTTATATAAATATATTTTACTATTCCTTTTATTTTATTTTTCATTATATAATCCTTTCATCTCTTGTTTTTTCTATTTAACTAATTATTAGAATATTACATTCACAGATCTATTTCAATTTCTTTACTATCGCTTCCATTTGACTATATCTTAGCAAATTTAATTCATAAAGTTCTCTATTCTTTTTTACAGTTGTATTTAAAATAATTCCACATTGTGCACTTATAAAAGCTATTAGTTCTAGTCCTGTTGCTAATACTGCAGATGGAACTTTTGATACATATTGTGTTAATATAAATTCTACAATTACTGGAATTCCTATTATTAGTCCTAAGATGAACAATATAAAAGATATTGTACCGAAAAATTTTAATGGTTTATAGTCCTTAAACATTGCTCCTATTGTTTTTAGAACTTTTATGCCGTCTGAAATAGTATTAACTTTTGATGAACTTCCTCGTGGCCTATCTCTATATTCAATAGGTATTTCTTTTATTATATAATTTTTATCTAATGCATGAAGAGTCATCTCTGTTTCTACTTCAAACTTTTTTGTAAGTACTGGAAAATTTTTAACAAATTTTTTGTTAAATGCTCTATATCCGCTCATTATATCTTTTAGATTTGTTTTAAATAATATATTAATTGTATTTTTTACTAATTTATTTCCTAAATTATGAAATTTTCTCTTATTTTCTTTTGAATATGTTCCATTTGACAGTCTATCTCCAACAGCCATATCTGCACCATTTCTTACAGCATTAATAAGTTCTTCTGCTTTTTCTGCGGGATAAGTGTCATCACCATCTACTAATAAATAGTAATCTGCATCTATTTGTTCAAACATACTCCTAATTACATTGCCTTTTCCTTGTCTATATTCATTTTTTACAATTGCTCCTGCTTCTTTTGCTATTTTTTCCGAATTGTCTGTCGAATTGTTATTATATACATAAATTTCTGCTGTTGGTAATATTTTTTTATAATCTGTTATAACTTTTTTTATTGTTAATTCTTCATTATAACATGGAATTAATACAGCTATTTTTTCCATAAGCTAACTCCTATTCTGATATTTTTATTCCTAAATGTTTATATGCTGCTGGTAGTGCAATCCTTCCTCTTGTCGTTCTAGATATAAAACCTATTTGTATTAAATATGGTTCATAAACATCTTCTATTGTTGCTACTTCTTCTCCTAATGTAGTTGCTAATGTATCTATCCCTACTGGTCTTCCATTATATTTATTTATCAGCGTGTCTAATATTTTTTTATCGATTGCATCTAGTCCGATATCATCAATTTCTAACTTATTTAACGATATTTTTGCTATTTCTAATGTTATTTCTCCATCTCCTAAAATTGACGCATAATCTCTTACCCTTTTTAATAACCTATTTGCTATTCTTGGTGTTCCTCTTGATCTTCTAGCTATCTCTATGGCTGCTTCATCATCAATTTCTATATTCAATATATTTGCTGACCTTTTTACTATTACACTTAAATCTTCTATATTATAAAGTTCTAGTCTTTCAACTATTCCAAACCTATCTCTTAGAGGCGTTGTAAGTGAACCTGCTCTTGTTGTTGCTCCTATTAATGTAAATTTTGGAAGATTTAATCTAATTGATTTTGCTGTTGGCCCTTTTCCAATTATTATATCCAAGTTAAAATCTTCTAATGCTGGATATAGTATTTCTTCAACATTTTTATTTAACCTATGTATTTCATCTATAAAAAGCACATCAAATTGTGATAAACCTGTAAGTAGTGCTGCTAAGTCTCCTGTTTTTTCGATTGCTGGTCCTGACGTTATTTTTAGATTTGAATTCATTTCGTTTGCTATAATATTTGCTAGCGTAGTTTTTCCTAGTCCTGGTGGTCCATATAACAATACATGATCAAGTGGCTCTTTTCTTTTTTTGGCCGCTTCTATATAGACTTTCATATTTTCTTTTACTTTTGTTTGTCCAAAATATTCATCTAATTTTCTAGGTCTTAGCTCATTTTCTTGTTTTTCTTCAGTATTATTTTCTAAACTAGGATTTGTTATCTTTTTATTTTCTTCCATTATTTACATCCCTTTTAATTCTTTTTGATTTTAAATTTTTTATTTTTTTGCTTCTTATCTCAACCTTTTTTATAACACATTTTTAGCTTTATTAACTCTTTTTATATCTTATCATTAATTTTTTACATATTTAGCTATTTTGTTGTTCTTTCTTTTTATTTTCTTCAAGCAATTCTCTATTGTATTTTTTTATTTGCTTGCTTCCTATTGCAAGCATTACTGAGGTTATTAATATAAGCGACAAAGCTTTCCATATACCATCATTTATAAGTATTACAGTAAATAGTCCAATTGTGGTACTTATACTATATAAAATATATACAGCTTGTTTTTGCGTATATCCTTTTTTCATTATTCTGTGATGCAAATGTCCTCCATCTGCTTTAAACACTGCTTTCAATGACTTTCCTTTGATTAATCTTCTTATTATTGCGAAAATAGTATCAAATATTGGAAGTCCTAAAATTAATATTGGGGCTACTAATACCAATGCTGTTACTGTTTTTGCTACTCCTAGTATTGCAATTACTGATAAGGAAAATCCTAAAAATTGTGCTCCTACATCTCCAATAAATGTTTTTGCTGGGTTTACATTATATGGTAAAAATCCTAATATTGCTCCTCCTAATGCTGTTATTAATACTACTGCTATTGCTGGTGAATCATTTGTTGCAAATATTAGTAATAAAAATATACAAGATATTAGTGTGATTCCTGATGATAAACCATCTAATCCATCTATCAAATTTATTGCATTAGTAATTCCTACAATCCATCCAACTGTTAGTATAAAACTTATTGGCTCGGGCAATATTAGACCACTTATGTCTTCTATTCTTATTCCAAATGCAAATATTATTATTGCTGATATTATTTGTGCTATTAATTTTTGTATTGGTTTTAAATCTTTTATATCATCTAAGAGTGCAAATATTCCTAAAAAGATTATTCCCAACAAAAATCCTAACAATTTTACTTTATAATTCTCTGTGTCGTTTAAGTCAATTTTTCCTTCTATGGACATTGTTATTACTAGGTAAAGAGCTGATACAATAAATCCTGCAATTACTGCTATTCCTCCTAATCTCGGAATGGGTCTTTTATTTACTCTTCTGTCTTCTGGCATATCTATTGCGCCAACTTTTTTTGCAATTTTTATTGTATAAGGTGTAATTACAAATGATGCTAATGTTGCTAGTAAAAATGCAATTGCTATATCTCCCCACATATTTTTTACCTCCATTTTCCGTTTGTACTAATAATCTTAAATCCATTTATTCGTTTGTCTCTTTCTCTCCGTTATATTCATTTACTAGATATAGTGGTCTATTTTTTGTTTCATTAAATATTCTTCCAAGGTATTCGCCTACTATTCCAAATAAAAGTATCTGCACTCCTGAAAAGAACAATACTAATAATATTATAGCCTGAAAAGCTTGAATTACATCTCCTGTTACAACACATTTTGCAATTACATATATGAAATATATAAATAATGCAAGGAATGTTGGAATTGCGATATATGTGGATATTCTAAGTGGCGATGTTGTAAATGATGTTATTCCATCTATTGCAAGGTTTACTAGTTTTTTATAATTCCATTTAGTTTTTCCTGCTATTCTAGGATCTCTATCATAAAGAATTGCTTTCTTTTTATACCCTATCCAGCTAAATATGCTTTTAGAGCATCTTTGTGATTCCCTTAATTTTTTTATTGCATTTACACATCTTTTATCTAGAAGTCTAAAATCACCTGTATCTTTTTGTATTTCCACACTTGTTAATGCCTGAAGTACTTTATAGTACATTTTAGATGTAAATTTTTTTAAGAATGTTTCTCCTTTTCTAGATTTTCTTTGGGCATATACGTCATCATATCCTTCTTCCCAATATTTTATCATTTTTGGTATTAATTCTGGTGGATCTTGAAGGTCTGCATCTATAAAGATTACAGCATCTCCTTTTGCATAGTCTAGTCCTGCTATCATTGCTGTTTCTTTTCCAAAGTTTCTTGAAAAATCAACATAAGAAATTCTCTCATCTTTTTTTCTAAATTCTTTTATAAGATTTATGGTATTATCTTTAGAACCATCGTTTACAAAAAGAATTTCAAATTCATAATTGTCTATGCTATTTATTAACTTTTCTAGTCTTTCGTATAAAAATGGTAATGAATCTTGCTCATTATATGCTGGTACAATTATGGTTATCTTTTTCATTTTTATCATTCCTTTCTCAATTTGAATGTCTTTTTACATGAATTTTTTAACTTTGTTATTTTTAATTACTTTTTTGTATTTTCTTTTAACTTTATTATTTTTGTAATTTTTTCTTACATTTTCTTTTTATTTTTTGTATCGTTACTTTTACTTTTTCTATTTCTATTGATGCTATTGGTATTAGTGCTACAATATATGGAATAATATATCTTGATTTTGCTTCCCATATATTATGAAATAAAAATCCTCCTATAAAAATCATAAGCAATAATAAAACTTCATTTGATAAGTCTTTTCTTTTTTGAATTATTACTACTAAACTAAAAATGAATACTATCAAAATTAGTGCTTTTTGATACAAGAATACATAATTATTAGTGTCTTTTAGAAAATTATCTAGCTCAATATTTTTATATCTATTGCGACCAAATTGACCTGAGAGATTATATCTTACTGCTCCAAATGTAGTTTCTGCCCACATTGAACAGTTCTTTTCAATGTATAATTCTAAAGTATAAACTGGATTATTTAGTAAATACTTCGTCCTTTCTTTTAGCATTTCCTTATATTTTATCTTAGCATCATTTAAATCATTAAAGGACATATCTACAATTTCACTGTTATACCAGCCTGGCGCATATGAATTAGTATTAGTTGCCATTAGAAAATATCCGGTTGCTGGAAATGTTTTATTTACATCTAAATTGCATTTTTTGCAAAAATACATTTTTGTAAGAGTTGATGGCAATATTGACATTATAATAAAGCCTATTATTACTATTATTTTGGTTATTATATTTTTTGCATCGTCTTTTTTACTTATTAAATCTAATATTAAATATATAACCATTGCAATTAAAAATATCAACATATTCATTCTAAACATATTTGCTATTGCTGTAAAAATTGCGGAGTATACTGCATATCTAATTTTTCTTTTTCCTGTATATTTCATTAAGAAATATACTCCAAGCATTGCAAATGTCATTCCTGATAAGTCTCCGTAAATAAACGTTATAAGTAATGGAATACTTAAGAATGTAAAGTATAAAAACATTGCTAAATATTTATTTACCTTATATTTAGTTGATAATTCTTTGCAAATTAGAAAGATAGTTATTGCTAATAGAGTATTACATAGCATATTAAAATACTGTAATATAAGAATATCTGTACTATTAAATATTCTGAATAGCAAGCTGAATAGGAAAGCTAATGCAAACTGATGATTATATCTTTCTAAATATATTTTATTACTTATATGAGAATTAAAAATATACGAATTTTGTACATAACTCTCCAAATTATTTTCTTTCATACTTATGGCTAATTGGTATATGTTATACTGCTCACCTGATGGAAATGCCTCTCTTATATTAATCCATATTACTTGAATTAGTACATATAAAAGTATGACTAGTCCTAATATTAAATATTTTTTTCTAACTTTTTTTAAGCAAAATTTTATAATTTTACAAGTTAAATATATCATTGTTATTAATAAAGCAACTGCTATTAGAATAAATATATTATTTGTATAAATATACACACATTCGTCTAATTCCATATATGAATATAATGCTATGTTTAGAATTACTACTATACTTAATAATATAATTCCTATTACATATATAATCATTTTTAAAAACTTATTCATTTGATTTTCCTATCTTTAAAATTTTTTTACATTTTTTATTTATCTTACAAATTTATTTTTCTATCTATTATATATTCTGGTCTATCTTTTGCTTCATCATATATTCTAGCAATATATTCTCCAATCATCCAAAGTGACAATAGTATCACTCCGCCTAAAAAAGTTATTGTTATCATTATAGAAGTCCAGCCTGAAGTTAGGTTGTTCCATTTAAATATGAATGATAGTATTGAATAGATTAATATCCCTAATGATATAATCACAGATATTATTCCTAATGTTCCTACTAATTTTAATGGCTTTACTGAGAAACTTATAATTCCATCTGATGCAAGTTTTAGCATCTTTTTTAGTGGATATTTAGTCTTTCCTGCAAAACGTTCTTTTCTTTCATATTCATAAGGTGTTTGTTTAAAACCTACCCAACTAAATAGTCCTCTTAAAAATTTATTATGTTCAGGAAGACTATTTACTACATCTATTACTTTTCTATCTACTAATCTAAAATCTCCTGTATCTTTTGGAATTTCTATATCTGATAATTTATTTATTGTAGAATAAAACGCTTTTGCTGATAAAACTTTGAATGCTGACTCTCCATCACGTTTTTTTCTTTTTCCATAAATTACTTCATTACCTTCTTCCCATTTTTTTATCATTCCTGGAATTTCTTCGGGCGGGTCCTGAAGGTCTGCATCTATTATAACTACTGCATCTCCAGTAATCTTTCTAATTCCTGCAGTAACTGCAGCTTGATGTCCAAAATTTCTTGAAAATGATATTACTTTTATTTTTTTTTCATTTTTTGCAATTTCTTCTAGTATTTCTAAAGTTTTGTCATCTGAACCATCATTAATGATTATCATTTCATAATCATATTTTTCTCTTAGCTTGTAGAAAACTTGTGATATTTTTTTATAACATTCTTTTGCTACGCTTTCTTCATTATACATTGGTATAACTACAGATATCTTTTTCATGATTTAGTCCTCTCTTTGTTAACTTCGATTTTTGCTACTTAGTTCCATCTATATTTTTATTTTAGTTTGTATTTGTTAAAATTTACATATATGAACTGTATCACCTACAAATATAACCTGTTCTGCACTAAAATCATTCCAATCCCTTCCTTTAAATCTACTTTGTATATCTTCACTTTTTTCTACTCTTTCTAGCTTTAGTCCAGTATAATAATTAATCATTTCTACATCACACCAATCAGGGCCAAATCCTGAAACATTTATATCTCCTGAAGCAAAAATTTCTTGATATGTGTATGCATGTGATTCATCTTGATATATGCTTATTTTTGTAACTTCTATCCCTGTTTCTTCTTGATAATCACTTATCATTTTTCCAATTTCTAGTGAGTTCATTTTATCTGTATAATTTAGATTATAATGTGCTATTTCTATCTTATTAAAGTTTGCAAATTGTACAATTATAAATACTATACAAGTTAAACCAAATAATATAGTTTTTATATTTTCTTCGTTTTCTATGTTTACACAAGTATATAAAATAATTATTCCAAATAGAGAGGCAAATGCATAGCTTGACCTTGCTACCATCCAAATTGATTCTGTATTTTGCATTACATATGGGACAAGCGTTATAAAAACATTTAGTATTATTACATAAATTAATCCAAATATTTTACTAATCTTTTTGTTTTTTATGATTATAATTAGTGATATTAATGTTGCTATTATAATCATTGTTAAAAAGAAATATTTAGGAAGAATGTTATATGTATATAACATATTTTCACTTCCTTGAGCTATCTTTTCTAATGCTTCTGAAATATTTACACTCCCATTTACTCTTGTATTTGAGAAGAAGATTCTAATCACAAGAAGATTTATTATCGCTGGCAAACCATAACATAAAAACATTGATATATTATTTATTATAAAATCTTTAATATTTTTTGAATATTGTATAATAAATACTGATGCAATTGATATATAGATAGCTAAAACGCCTTGATAACTGAAGGTTGTAAGAAGTACTAATATTCCTGAAAATACTAGATGTTTTCTATAACTTTTATTTTTAAGAATATTTTTATCTTTTTCTAAAATTGGGTCGTCTTTCTTAGCTTCTTTAATTAATTCTTTGCCTTCTAGGTATTTTACAAATTGCTCAACTGCACATACAGCAAGAAGTACTGCAAATAAAAGTACTCCTTTTTCTATATACATAAAATATTCTATTGAAAATGGATTTATTATTATTAATGTAGTAACTATAATGCTTAAAAAATCATTACTTATAAATTTTTTCACTATAGAATTAAGTTTATAAAGTGCAATTGTAGTGAATAATATTGCAAGTCCAAACGAGAATAAATATCTTGCCGTATTTCCAAGCCTAAGAAATCCAACTATTGCAAACCAAATTGCAGTCATAAATCTTCCTGATGTAAGAAATATTTTTATGGATTCTTTAGTAGAAGTTGTAAAAACACTATAAGTATCAACTGCATATTGTAATTTGGCAAATGTACCAAAAAATGCAATTGTAATTAAAAAGAATACATATAATTTATAATCTTTAAAAAAGTTTTTAATTTTATTCATAATTACCTCTATTTAATGTTAAAACTATCTACTAATTTTTAAAATTAAGTCTTTTACACCCATCTTTTTTAGTAATTTAATTAGCCCTCTATACCACTTATGTTGCCACATTACTTCTTTAAATAATTCAAATTTATAGTTATATACTTTATATCCAAATTGCTTATTATATTCGTCACATTGCCATTCATATTGAAATTTATCTGATACAAAATATTTATTAACTAATTCTTTTGTGATTGATATATTTTTACTTAGTGCTTTTCCATTTTCTATTTTTTCTTTATTTGGATTTTTACATGTCTCTTCAAATATGTTAGTCATTTCTTCTGCCATTTTTTCTAATGTAAATCCATCTAATATTCTTTTTCTACATTTAGATTTATAGCTTTCTAAATTACTTATTACTTTTTGAATTGCATCAACATATAAATCTATTTCCTCTTTTTCATAAACTATATTTCTAATATCTTCTTCTTCTTGAAGACAAGGAACTATTATTCCTGCTTCTTCATTTATTAATTCTTTTTGACCTCCAACATCACTTGATATTACTGGCACTCCCATACTTAAAGATTCATACGATGTTAATGCTAGTCCTTCTTTTATTGAACAGTTTATCGTTATATCACTCATACTATATATTTCTTGTGTTTTATCAGTTGAGTCCAAGAATTTAATATAGTCCATGATTTTAAGTTGTTTTACTTTTGATTTTACTTCATTTAATAATAAGCCTCCTCCTACTATTAAAAACAGGATATCTTTTCTTAATGTAGAAATTTCTTTTATTATTTCTAGCAATAAAAATGGTCTTTTTTGTTCTGTAATTCTACATATATAGCTTATTATAAATTTATCTTTTGATAGGTTATACTTTTCTTTTAATTCTTCTTTATTATAATTTTTTGGATTAAATTTTTCTTTATCTACACCAATATAAACAGTTTTTGTTTCTTCTTCTTTTCTTTTAAAATAATCTATTAATATTTTTCTACTGTTTTCATTGCAAATTAATGTTTTATCAATTACAGATTCATATGCGCTTGAATCTCTTGAATATCCGCCATTTCTGTTGTACCATTCTTCCATGTGGACATAGTCTATTATTGGAACTAATGGATATTTTGCTTTTATGTATGGTAAAATAGAATATCCCATTTCGCTATTTGTGTTAAATATTAAGTTTATATTGTTTTTATTTATTAAATATTCTATAAATGATGGCCAATACTTTTGGTCTAAGAAAGTTGTTAAATCATATACTGTACTATATTTTTCAAATTCCTGTCTATAGCCATTAATTTCCGGTTCTGTACTTATTACTGTAAAACTAAATTTTTCTTTATCTAGTCTTTTTAATAGTTCTATATTAAATCTATCTGCTCCACCCATTACCATCCATGGAATTATCATTAATATATTTATTTTCTCATTTTTTTCTTGCTCTATTTTTGGCATTTTATCTAAAACATCTTCTAATCTCCAATTATAGTTGTAACTTGGATATTGAACTGCTTCTACTCTTTTCTTTACAGTTTCACCTGTCTTTTTGATTATCTCTAATGCTCTTTTTTTATTGTCTGCAGACCTTGAAAGCTCGCTTCCCTCTTTTTTTCTTCTATACCACATTCCATAAAAATTCATTCTTACAGGGAATTTTTCTAATGCAAGCAATTTAAGCCATAGATTCCAATCTTCATATACTGCCTTTTCTTTTAACTCATATCCATTTACTTCAAAGAAGTCTTCTTTTCTTATTATGCAAGTATTTACTAAGTCATTTTCTTTTTTCATTTTTTGACTATCAAACCATTTGTTCCATGTATATTCTTTTCCGTCAAATCCAATAGAATCAGTATATGCCCAAGAAGCATTTTTATTTGTCTCCAGTGTCCAGTATCCACATTCTAAATATGTTTTTTCTATTAAATCATCATCATCTAGGAACATTAAATATTTTGCATTTTTATTTGACTTTTTTGCTCCAAAATCACGAGCTTGCGCTGCTCCTTCATTTTCTTTATGGATTACTTTTATTCTATCGTCTAATTTTTCTATTTTTTTAAGTTCTTCCAATGCTTTTTTATCATCTGATCCATCATCAATAATTAAAAGTTCAAAATATGGAAATGTTTGATTTAGCACTGAATTTACAGTTTGTCTTATATAATTTTTATTATTGTAAAATGGCATAATGATTGATATAAGTGTTTCTTTATTTTTATATTCTTTTTTTTCTAATTTTTCTCCTGGCATCAAAGAATAGTCTATATACATCTTTTTCTCCTCTTTCTTGTTTCTTCTATTTGTAATTGTCCGTTTTATAAGTTTGCTAGACTTTTTTATTTATGCTTTGCTTTTTTTAAGTTTGCTCAATTTTTTATTTTTGTTTTATTCTTTTAGCAATTTTGCTTATAATTCCTCTGCAAATCTTTTTTGTAATTTGTTAAATAGTGCATATCCAATAATTGTAACTAATATTCCTACTGCTATTATTATAAAAACACTATTAATGTTTGGCATTTGTTGATAATAAAATATATCTCTATAACCTTCTATAATATGTGTCATCGGATTTAGATTTAATATCCATCTAAATCTTTCAGGAATTGTTTCTATAGAATATACTATAGGTGTTCCATAGAAAAGTAATTGTAAAAATACTCCTATGAAGTGTTGTAAATCTCTAAAATATACTGTTATGCAAGACACTATCAACGAAATTCCTATTAAAAGAATATATTGTGCAAGTAGTAATAATGGGTAAAAAATGATTAGCCATGAGATTCCTACTCCAGTTAATAATACAAATCCAATTATTATAATTGTTGAAATTAAGAATGTTATAGTCTCACTTGTTGCTAGTGAAATAGGCAAAATTTCTCTTGGAAAATATACTTTTTTGATTATATTTCCATTTTCAACCATAACAAATGATGACCTATTTATAACACTTGAAAAGTAGGTCCATGGTATAAGCCCACATACCATAAATACAGTATAGTTTTCAATATTGTTTCTCATAATTAGTGGAAATACTATTGCATATACGCATATTTGAAGAAGTGGATTGATAAATGACCATATAACTCCTAAAAATGAGTTTTTATATTTTCCACCAATGTCTTTTTTTATACTAGTTTTTAACAGTTCTCTATATTGATATAATCTTTTAAAAATACTCATCTATATTTCCTTTCGCATTAAATATTTTTATTTAAATATTTTAAGTAGTTTGTTTTATATATTCATCTATTACTTCATTTGTTTCTCCGTCCATCTGTATTATACCTTTATTTAACCATATTGCTCTATCACATAGCTCTCTTGCTGATTCTAGACTGTGTGTTACAAAGACCATAGTTTTACCTTGTTCTTTAAGTTCTTTCATTTTATTAATACATTTTTCTTGAAAGTGTTGGTCTCCTACAGATAATATTTCGTCGACAAGTAAAATCTCTGCATCAACATTTATTGCAACAGAAAAAGCTAGTCTCATATACATACCTGATGAATATGTTCTTACTGGATTGTCAATATAACTTCCAAGTTCAGAAAATTCAATTATTTGGTCTAATCTCTTGTCAATCTCTTTTCTCGTTAAACCAAATATTGAAGCATTAAAATATATATTCTCTCTACCTGAAAAATCCGGATGGAAACCTGCTCCAAGTTCAAGAAGTGATGTTAGCTTTCCTCTAGTTATTATTTTTCCTTTATTAGGATATATAATTTTAGTCATTAACTTTAAAAGAGTTGATTTTCCGCTTCCATTTACTCCAATAAGAGCAACTGCTTCACCATTTTTTATTGTTAGATTTATATCTTTTAATACTTCTCTTGTTTCTTTCCTATTTCTTTTCCAAAATAAAAGTTTTTCTTTTATGCTATTTGCTTTATCTAAATATACATTAAAAGTTTTATATACATGTTCTACAATAATTCTATTTTCGTTATTTTGCATACTCTTAAACCTTTCCTAAAATATCTTATTGATTTATATTTTTATATGATTATTGCCTCATTAAAGCAAATTTTATCAAATTTTTTTATATAATATCATAATTTGCTTTTATAAACAACTTTTTAGATTAAAATATTGTAAATTCGGCAGTGGCGCGTAGTTAATTTCTAATCTTAATTAATAATTTTACTAACCAATATTGTTTCTTACAAATTAGATTACAAAACACTCTAAAAAGCATTGGCTTTTTCTTATAATATTCGTTATTTTTCCAGTTTGGAAATTTTGCATATACTTCTTGTACACATTTTTCTATATCTCTATATTTATTAAATTTTAAAAAGTAGAAACTTGAAAAATAAATTAATTGAAATATATACAAGTATTCTAATTCTTTTATAAATTCTGTGTCTTTTAAGCTCAGATATAGATAATTTGATGCTTTTATAATATCTAATAGTTTTTCGTTATATTCGCTCTTTTGCATTGTTGAGTTTTGTCTTTGTCTATAATAGTATAATTTTTTATTTATATATCCAATTTTTTTTGTATATTTGGGCATTGCTGGAACTATTGCAAAGTCCTCGTACAAAATGTCTTCCGGAAATTCTATTTTTTCTTTTTCCCATATTTCTCTTTTATAAATCTTATTTACAGGTCCGGGATTTGACAATATATATGTTGAATAGTTAAATTCGTCTATAAATCTTGGCAGTGTTCCTCTCGATTCTTTTTTTCCATCTTCATAAACCCATACCATATCACATACTACAATATCTAGTTTATTTTCTATGGCTTCATTATACAAAATCTCATACATGTCAGTTTCTACATAGTCGTCTGAATCTACAAATCCTATATATTCTCCGTTTAGCCATTTTTACACCATAGTTTCTAGCCGACCCCTGTCCACCATTTTCTTTTATATAACTTTTAAATATTTCAGGATATTTTTTTGTATATTCATCTATTATATCTTGACTTTTATCTGTTGAACCGTCATTTACTATAATTACTTCTATATCGTCTTTTATGGTCTGTTTTACCAATGATTCTAAACATTCTTTTAAGTATTTTTGCACATTATATACTGGAATAATAACACTAACTTTAGGCATAAAAACCCTATTTCCTCCTCGCTTTGCTAAACCAAAAAAGTTTGATTATTTTTTTGCAATATATTTTAAAAGTTTAATTTATTTTTAATTCTTATTTTTTTAGTCTAAAGATCTTACAATATATTTGGTAAGTAATTTTATTAACTGACCTCATATAACTATCTTTTTTTGATTTTCTTTCTCTTAATATCTCATTTTGTTTCCAGTTTGGAAATTTTTCATTCAAATTTTTCCATGTTTCATATAACACTTTTTCTCTTATTTTTTTGTCTTTTATTTTTACCATTCTTCCTAATGAGCTACATAGTAAATACCTCGTATATACATATTCTAATTGTGTTTTATACTCTTCATATATTTGATTTGATTTATAATAATCTATAACATTATCTAATATTGTAAAAATGTCTCTAGTTTTTTCATTAAATTCATACGAAACCGATGATTTTCGTTGCACATAATGTACTAGTGGCTCTTTTATAAATGATACCTTTTCGCAATATGGTACTAATTTGTATGTAAATTCTACATCTTCGTATTTTAGGCCTTTTGGAAATAATATTTTATTAGTTTCTAATATACTTCTTTTTATTAATTTATTCCAAGGTATAACTCTCGCATATAAAAGCATGTCCTTTTTGTTTGTATAAATTATTCCCGTATCTAGCCTTTTTTTATGTGGATATTCCCAATAAAAATCACATTCTACTATGCTACTATTTTCTTCTTTTGCTTTGTTGTACATTTTCTCGTACATTTCAGGTTCTGCATAGTCGTCCGAATCTAAAAACGCTATATATTCTCCTGTAGCATTAGATATAGCATAATTTCTAGCATCAGCTGCTCCGCCATTTCCTTTTTCCAAATATTTTATTTTGTCCTTATATTTTTCTTCATATTTTTGTATTATCTCTTTTGAATTATCAGTTGATCCATCATTTACTATTATAATTTCTATATCTTGCAAAGTCTGTTTTAACAGTGATTCTATACTTTTTTGTATATATTTTTCTGCATTAAATACAGGCATTATAATACTAACCTTTACCATACAAAATACTTTCCTTTCTTACTTTCAAGCTACTATCTTGTTTATAAGATTTACATTCTTAAAACTACTGGCTTGTTTAAAAATTACATTTAAAAAAATGATTTTTATCTTAATTTTAAATACCAATTTATATTAAAGCTTAAAATTACTCTTTTTAAAAATTGTTTAAAGTTTCTTATTTTTATATTTTTTTGCATTTTTCTTCTTTTTATTTCTTTTATATAAAGTTTCTTGTTTTCGCTACTTAAGTCTTCTACTTTTAAAATAATATTATTTGTGTAATATATTTTTACATTTTCTTTTGTCTCCTTAGAAATATCTATGTTTTCTATTTCTTTTTCCATATTATCATAATGCTCTAGCATATCCATTGCTCTTTTTAGCTTTTTTTCTTCATTGTTTCCCCTAGTTATACTTTCATTTGATTGATAGTAATAATATCCATATATATCAGTTGAAACTACTTTTTTTGCTTTTAACATTAAAAGAGCAGTTGTTGCAAAGTCTTCGTGGAATTTTCCTACTGGATATTTAAAGTTATTTCCTTGCAAAAACGATTTTTTATATAAATATAGCCACGCTGGTTGAAGCATAATATCTGTACTATATAATATATTAAAGGCTTCTTCTCCTTTTGTTTCTTCAAAAATTGGTCCATCTATTTTCTCTATTTCTTTGTAGTTTTCATCTACTTTTACCATTTTATATTTAATCATATCTATGTCTAACGTCATATATTTTTCTAGCTTCTCTAATAAATCCGTAGCTAAGTAGTCGTCTGAATCTACAAAACATATATATTCTCCATTTGCTTTCTCTAAGCCATAGTTTCTTGCATCAGATAATCCACCATTTTCTTTTTCATAGCTTTTTAATAAATTAGGATAATTTTTTTCATATTCCTTTATGACTTTTTGACTATTGTCTGTAGAACCATCATTTACTACTATTATCTCTATATTTTTAAAGGTTTGATTAACTATTGATTCAAGACATTTTCCTATGTATTTTTCTAAATTATACACAGGAACTATCACACTTACTTTTGGCATTTTTAATTTTATTCCTTCCATATATTTATTTACCAAGCTACCTTAAGTTATAATCATTTAACTATTTCGTTTTTTATTATTCTTATATTATCACAAATCACTACCATAGACAACAATTTAACTAATTTTTTTATAATGTCTTAATTTTATTTTTTACTATCTTTTTAACGGATTTTAGTTTTGCATTTAATTATTCACTTTACATAAATTTTAGTCTTTTTCTGACTTGCAATTTTATATAAAATTCTTGACTTTTAAAGAATAATTTGTGAACATAATTTGTATCAAAAGATTATTTACTTTTCATAATGTGTTTTTAATTATTTTTTCTAAAATTTGCTAGGAGTTTGAAAGCACTATTTAAAGTTATTCACAGAGTTATCCACATTATCCACAGGTTATTTTTTAATTTTATTATCTTTTTTCTAATATACATAATGTTATATATTGTTACAAATTTGTAAACTTATTATTTCTTTTCTGTAATAATTTACAAATTTTCTTTTTATTATTTTTGTTGTTTTTCTTTTATATTTAGGCATTTTTTTATTCATTGGTTCTTCATTTTATATTTTTGATTTTTTTCAAATTTTTTACATAGATATTTCAAACTCTCTATTTTGACTTAATTTTTCTAGTTTACATTTTAAAAAGTTATCCACAATTTTTTATGTGAATAACTTTTAGATTTTTACTATTTAGAATACTTTTAACTATTTTTCTATTTATTCTATACTAATTCTAGATTATTTATAAACATCATATTTAATTAGGCTCTTACTTTGTATATTATATAAAGAATAATACTTATCTCAATAAAAATTACAAGAGGAATCCATCTCTTAAATATTTTTTCTTTTTTTCTATAATTAAACATTTCAGTTGCAATCATAATTCCAACAAAACCACCAAGAATTGACAATACTAAATATATTGTGTCTACCCATTTTTTGCTTATTTTAATATATTCTGTCCTTATATTAAGCCATATAAATATATACGAAATCATATTTATACAGATTACATATCCAATTATAAAATTTACCATCTAAAAATTCCTTGTATAATATATTTAGGTTTTTAATAAAGGATTTACCTATAAACCTATTGCCACCATTGTTAATATTTTTTATCCAAATAGGCTCATTTGATTGCTTTGACTCATTCCTTCTAAGCAACCTGCATTTCTTAACATTTCTATTCCACTTGTTCCAAGTTTTGCTCTTATTTTTAAATCGTCTATCGACATAAATTCACCTTGTTTTCTTGCTTCGTCTACTCCAAGTGCTGCAACTGTTCCAAAGCCTGGAATGCTGTTAAGTGGTGGTCTGATTCCTTCATCTTCCATTTTAAACTTCGTTGCATCTGATTTATATAAATCTATTGGAACAAATCCTATTTTTCTTTCATACATTTCATTAACTATTTCTAATGTTTCATACATTGCCCCGTCTTTTTGTGTTGCATTATTGCCTAAGAGTTCTATTTCTTTCATTTTGTTTTTTACTTTTTCTTGTCCATGACACATTATCTCGCTATCAAATGCATCTGCTCTTATTGTAAAGTATGCTGTGTAATATGCTTTTGGAATATGTACTTTAAACCATGCTATTCTAAAAGCGTTTGTAACATAAGCTGCCGCGTGTGCCTTTGGGAACAAGTATTTTATTTTATTACATGAATCTATATACCATTGTGGAACATTGTTTTCTTCCATAGTTTTTTTATAGTCTGCCCATTTTTCAGGCTCTTTTGCAACTTTTCCTTTACGCACCAGCTCCATTATCTTAAATGCTGTATTTGGCTTAAGTCCTTGTTTTATTAGATATAACATAATATCATCACGAGTACAAATTGCTTCACTTAATTGTGCTGTTCCACTATTTATTATATCTTGTGCATTTCCAAGCCACACATCAGTACCGTGTGATAATCCTGATATTCTTATTAATTCCTCAAATGTAGTTGGCTTAGTATCTTTAAGCATTCCTCTTACAAATTTAGTTCCTGATTCAGGTATTCCATAAGTTCCAACTTCAGATTTTATTGCTTCAGGTGTTACTCCTAATGCTTTTGTTGATGAATAAATTGACATTGTTTCTTTATCATCTAAAGGCACTTTTGTTGGATCTAAGCCTGTTAAATCATAAAGCATACGAATTACTGTTGGATCATCATGACCTAGTATATCTAGTTTTAGTAGGTTTTGGTC
>CANRLA010000020.1 GCA_947631315.1 uncultured Clostridia bacterium
AGGCGAATTTTAAAATAAAGTATGTAAATTTTTTTACAATTAAAAAGTAAAAAAAGGCACAAACGAAAAAATTCATTAACAAAATACTTGTAAATAAGATTAAATTAGTATATAATGCAAATGGTGTGATAAGTATTTCTTTATTCTAGGGTATTTCAATAAAAGCCTACGAACCTTGTCAGATCCGGAAGGAAGCAGCAATAAGTGGTAACTTTTATGTGGAATACTCTAGAATAAGGAAATACATCATGCCTTTATTATTAATAGGAATTAGTTTGAAAGATTAAAATTTCATAACTACAAAATGAGAAAGGAATTGGATTTTTTATGGAATATACTGCTCTTTATAGAAGATTTAGACCAAAAACATTTGACGAAATACTTGGACAAGAGCACATAACTAAAACACTTAAAAATCAAGTAATTTCAGACAGAGTAGGACATGCTTATTTATTTACAGGATGTAGAGGGTGCGGAAAAACATCATCTGCTAAAGTTCTAGCAAGAGCTATAAATTGTCTAAATCCTAAAAATGGAGAACCTTGCAACGAATGTAGTGTATGTAAGTCAGCCCTAGATGGTTCTCTCACAGATATAGTTGAAATGGATGCTGCATCTAATAATAGTGTAGATGATATCAGAGCTATAAGAGATGAAGTTAATTTTTTGCCAACGGTTGCAAAATATAGAGTATATATAATTGACGAGGTTCATATGCTTTCACCGGGAGCCTTTAATGCTTTATTAAAAACATTAGAAGAACCACCAAAACATGTTAAGTTTATTTTGGCCACTACTGAACCTCAAAAACTTCCAGCAACGATACTTTCAAGGTGTCAAAGATTTGATTTTAAGAAAATACCGGATGCAGATATAATAATTAATCTTGAAAAAATATGCAAAGAAAGTAATATAGAATATACAGAAGGAGCCTTAAATCTAATAGCCGAACTTTCTGAAGGTGCAATGAGAGATGCTTTATCAATACTAGAAAGATGTGCGCAAGATGGAGAAAATAAAATTGATGAAGAAAAAATAAAAGATTTAGTAGGAATTCCAAAAATAGAATATATATCTAAAATTGCTGAAGAAATTGTTAATGGTAATGGAGAAAATGCTTTAATCACAGTAAAAAATGTAATTGATGAAGGAAAAGATATAAATAATATACTTTGGGAAATTATAAAATATTTTAGAGATATATTATTATATAAGTCTACAAAAGAGATATCTAATGTATATTCTAAAGAAGATGCAAAAAAAATTGAAGAACTTTCTTCCAAAATTGACAATGAAAGATTACTAAATATAATATATAAATTATCAGAGCTTGAAAATGATATAAAATGGTCTTCACAGAAGAATATTGTTTTTCAAGTAGGAATTTTAAAAGTTTGTAGTAATGAAACTGTTTCGCTAGAAGAAAGAGTTGAAAAGTTAGAAAATACTTTAAAAAACGGAACAATACAAGTTGCAAGTATTCAAAATAATGGACTAAATGCAGAAATCTCTAGAAAAGAAGGATTTTTTGCGGAAAAATCTACACAAGCCAAAGTAAATGAAAAGGTAACAAGTGGAGAGCAACAAGCCAGTCAAATAAATTCAGAAAAATCGGTAGTAGCTGAATCCACAGAAAGTAAACAAAATGTGGAAAGTTCAGCGACAAAAAAGAGTGCTGACTTTTGGAGCAATGTAATAGAAACACTAAAAGAACAAAGAATGCCAATGCTTTATTCTAATTTAGTAAACTCAAGGGGAATTATGTTAGATGATATGACAGTTGGTATAGAATTTCCAAATGGATTAAATAGTT
Source organism: uncultured Clostridia bacterium (assembly GCA_947631315.1). Taxonomy (GTDB): domain Bacteria; phylum Bacillota; class Clostridia; order TANB77; family CAG-508; genus CAG-793. The sequence goes on from CANRLA010000020.1 coordinate 1,814, forward strand.
TTGGAAAAAGTGTAATTGAAAGACCTGAAAATATGGCTGAAATTAAAAGATTAGTATCATTAGAATGTAAGAAAGATATGAAAGTAAAGCTTATTGATAAAAAAGCAGAAGAAAATAAAAAAAGTCAATCAAATGAATTTAATATAGGAATAGATGTTAATTTGATAGACGGGTAAAATAATAATAAGATAATTAAAAGCATAAAATGCATATAAAATTAAGGAGGTAAATTATATGTCAAGAGGCGGATATCCAGGTGGAATGGGAGGATTTGGAGGCTTAAATATGAACCAAATCATGAAACAAGCAAAAAAAATGCAAGAGGAAATGGAAAAATCACAAGAAAATTTAACAACTCAAACCTTTGAAAGTACAACAGGTGGAGGAGCTGTATATTGCAAAGTTAACGGTGCAAAAGAACTATTAGAAATAAAAATAAAAAAAGATGTTGTAGACCCTGACGATGTCGAAATGCTACAAGACCTAATTTTAACATGTATAAATGACGCATTAAAGAAGGTAGATCAAGCAACAAGTGCAGAGTTTGGAAAATATAATATACCAGGACTATAAAAAATAAAGAATTATAGAAAATAAACAATATATAAGAAAAAATGTAGCAATAGAAATACAAGGAGAAACAAATGTCATATTTTTCGCCATCAATAGAAAAACTAATAGAGAGTTTTGAAAGATTGCCAAGCATAGGAAATAAAACAGCTATAAGGCTTGCTTTTTATATGCTTAACGCAAGCAAAGAAGAAACAGAAAATTTTATAAAAAGTATACAAGATGCAAAAAATAATTTAAAAATGTGCTCAAAATGCTATAATATATCAGATACGGATCCATGCAATATTTGTTCTGATGCCAAAAGAGATACTACCAAAATATGTGTAGTAGAAGACGTAAAAGATGTAGTAGCAATTGAAAAAATCCACGAATATAACGGATTATATCATGTATTACATGGCTCAATATCACCAATGGACGGAATTGGTCCGGATGATATTAAAATAAAAGAACTCTTGTCAAGACTAATGGATGGAACTGTAAAAGAAGTAATCTTAGCAACAAATCCAAAAGTTGAAGGAGAAGCTACGGCTATGTACATTTCTAAGTTAATAAAACCAATGGGAATTAAAGCAACAAGACTAGCTCATGGTATTCCAGTGGGTGGAGATTTAGAATATACAGATGAATTTACATTAGGAAAGGCATTTGAAGGTAGAACAGAGTTATAAGAAAATTATCATAAAAATTAACAATTAATTATAAATGAAAATACAATAGTTTTTGTTGTTTGTTGTCGCTAGCAACCTAACGGTCGCGCTCCATTCGCGCACTTACGTGCTTGGTCGCTACGCACAACTGCAAACTATTGTATTTTCATTTATATGTAATATTAAATAGTCATAAATAAATTTCTTAAAATATGAATATTTTGCATTTATTAGTAAAAAATAGTAAAAATCGTATTTTATAGAAATTGGATTGAGAAAGGATAGATTCTTCGATGGGAAAAATAAAAAATAAGATTTATGACTGGAAAGATAGATTAAGAAGCGGAAAAATGCTTACATTAGTTGTTACGCTAGTAGTTATAATTATAACACTTGCTATATATTCATTCAAATTATCAAGAAATTATAGAATTCTTGCAGAAAATAGTTACAATCATGCATTTTATCAATTAATTGAATATGTTGATAACACAGAAAAATTACTTGCAAAAGCAACAATATCATACAGTAGTGAACATGCAACAGAAACATTTTCTAACATAGACAAACAATCAGCTTTAGCACAGGCTTATCTTGCTAGAATGCCAATAGATACACAGGAACTAGAAAATACGCAAAAATTTCTGCATCAATTAGGAGATTATTGTTATACAGTATCAAAGAAAACTATAAAGGGGGAAGAATTAACTCAAGAGGAACTGGATAATTTAGTGAGCTTACATGATTATTGTTTAGATTTAAAAAATACATTATACCAATTAGAAACAGATTTGTCAGACGAAACTATAAAATGGGGAGATTTATCAAACACAGGCAATAGACTATTTGCAAGAGAGGATGAAAATTTGTCGCAGACAAGTTTTTCTAATATCGAAGAAGATTTACACCAATATGCAGGACTAATTTATGATGGAGCGTATTCAGAAAACTTACAAAATCCTGACATAGTTGGACTTACAGGAAATGACATTTCAAAAGAAGAAGCAGAAATAAAAGCAAGAGAATTTTTAGGAGAAGACACAATACAAGAAATAAATTTTAAAGAAGAATCACAAAATTCTAACATTGTTTGCTACAACTTTAATGTAAAGGCAAAAAATAAAGGTGAAAATATATCTATAGGAGTGTCAAAAAAGGGAGGACACATTGTTTGGATTAATTCAGATAGAAATGTTACGGAAGAGAGTATAAAGCCGGAAGATGCAGTAAATAAAGGCAAAGACTTTTTGCAAAATAGAGAATATAAAAACATGAAAGAAACCTACTACATGAAAGAAAATAATGTGCTTACAGTTAATTATGCTTATGTTCAAGATGATGTGATAATGTATCCGGATTTAATAAAACTAAAAATTGCATTAGATAATGGAGAGGTACTAGGATTAGAATCAACAGGGTATTTAAATTCTCACAAAGAAAGAGAGTTACAAGAAGCAAAAATTACAAAAGAACAAGCAAGAAAGTTAATTAATCCAAAGCTACAAATAAGCGGCATTGACATGGCGATGATTCCAACTGAATGGAACACAGAAATATTATGCTGGGAAATAAAAGGAAAGACGGAAGATAATGACTTCCTAGTATATATTAATACACAAACAGGAGCAGAGGAAGATATTTTAATGATAGTGGATACACCAAATGGAACATTAACGACTTAAAAATTAATACTTGTAAAATCAATATTAAAAGCATATAATTTATCAAGAATTATATGCTTTTTTGTCAAGTAGAGCAAAAGGAGCAATAGAATCAGACAAATTATTAACTACTTGACTGATAGAAGCTTAGGAGGAAAAAATGAAAATTGAAGAAATATTAAATGTAACTAGTGGAGAGCTAGTTTGTGGAGATAAAAACATAGAAGTAAACAAATTTGAAATAGATACTAGAAAAGTAAATGAAGGAGACGTATTTGTTGCAATTAAAGGTGAAAATACCGATGGAAATTTATATTATAAAGATGCAGTGAAAAAAGGAGCAATATGCATGCTGGAGAAAATGCCAAGTGAAAAAATAGGCAATATAATTGTAGTAGAAGACACAATAAAGGCATTGCAAAGCTTAGCAGAATACAAAAGAAGTAAGTATGATATTCCAGTTGTAGCAATTACAGGAAGTGTTGGAAAGACTAGTACAAAAGACTTAGTTGCATCAGTCATGTCTGAAAGATTTAATGTGTTAAAAACACAAGGAAATTATAACAATGGAATAGGTCTACCTCTTACAATTTTAAGATTAAAAGATGAAGACGCTATGGTAGTTGAGATGGGAATGAACCATTTTGGAGAAATAAGTTTGCTTTCCAAAATCGCAAAACCGACCGTTGCTATAATAACCAATATTGGAACTGCACATATTGGCAATTTAGGTTCTAGAGAAAATATATTAAAAGCGAAACTTGAAATATTGGACGGTTTACAAGGAAATACAGTCATTGTTAATAATGATAATGATTTATTAAGCAACTGGAACAAAGAAAATGAAAAATATAATGTAATTACATACGGAATAGCAAATAATCAAAGTAATTATGTGGCAGAAAATATAGAAACATTTGAAGATAAAAGTATTTTTGAAATAGAAAATAGAAAGATTACAGTCCCTGTTGGAGGAGAACATTTTGTACTTAATAGTTTGTGTGCAATAGCAGTTGGAAAATATTTTGGAATGTCTATGAACGAAATACAGGAAGGCATTTCAAAACTAGAATTAACAAAAAAAAGAATGGAGATAGATAATACAAAAATAGGTGCAATAATTATTAATGATTCATATAACGCAAATTATGATTCAATGAAAGCAGCACTACAGTATCTTAAAAGTATAAAAAATAGAAGAAAAATTGCAGTTCTAGGTGATATGAAAGAACTTGGAGAGTATTCAGAAGAATTGCATAAAAAAGTAGGAGAACTCATAGAAAATATTGACGTACTCATAACAGTAGGAGATTTAGCCAAATTGATTAGTGAAAATGCAAAAATTATAAAAAAATATGAATGTAACAGTAATGAAGAAGCAATTAATAGAATAAAAAATATTATACAAGAAAATGATGCAATCTTATTAAAGGCATCTAATTCGATGAACTTTAGTGAAATTGCAGAAAGTTTAAAAGCTTTATAACAATAAATGAAAGTTATACATATCACGATTTATAGCAATTTGTATAAATTTTTTATAGTTTAAAGTTATGAGCAGAAAGGAAAGCGTATGTTAAAAGTTGCTGTTATTTATGGAGGAATGTCAACGGAACACGATATTTCACTTATTTCGGGAAAAAATGTAATAGATAATTTAGACAAATCTAAATATGAAATCTACGAGATAAAAATTACTAAAGATGGTAGATGGATGGATAAAAGAGACAGAGAGATAAAAGATATTTACAAATTATTAAAAGAAATGGATTCAGTATTTCCAGTACTTCACGGACTATATGGAGAAGATGGTACAATTCAAGGAATGTTGGAACTTGCAAGTGTTCCGTATGTAGGATGTAAAGTATTATCCTCAAGTATATGTATGGATAAAGTTTATACAAAGGTGATATTTGAAAAAGCAAAGATACCGCAAGCTAAGTACATATATATTAAAGATGGCAATAAATATGTTGATGAAAACTTTGATGAGATAAGATTAGAAAATGACGAAATTGTAAAATTAGTCGAAGAAAAAATTGGTTTTCCAGTATTCGTAAAACCATCAAATTCAGGCTCATCAGTCGGAGTAAATAAAGCAAAAGATGGAGCAGAATTAATAAAATCATTAGCAGATGCTTCTATTTATGATAAAAAAGTATTGATAGAAGAAGCTATTATAGGTAAGGAAGTAGAATGTGCAGTATTAGGAAATGAAGATGCTCAAGCATCAACTGTAGGAGAAATATTATCAGCTGAAGAATTTTATTCTTATGATGCTAAATATGAAAATCAGGACTCAAAAACAGTGATACCAGCAGATTTGCCAAAAGAAAAAATAGAAGAAATAAGAAAATTAGCAATAAAAGCATTTAAAGCTGTTGATGGAAGCGGACTATCAAGAGTAGACTTCTTCGTACAAGAAGAAACAGGAAAAGTGTATATAAATGAAATAAATACAATTCCGGGATTTACTGAGATAAGTATGTATCCAAAATTATGGGAAAATGCAGGGATTTCTTATACGGAATTATTAACTAAGTTGATAGAATTAAGTATGGAAAAATCTTAAAGAGTCCGCTATTGCGGATTTTTTAGGTTTTATAGCAATATAAGAAAAATTTATACAAATAAATGTACCACTTTTTATATTTATGGTATAATACGAAAAAAGGAATAAAAAAATGAAAATAGAAGAACTAAAAAAAGAATTAAAAAAATATTTAAAAAATGAAAGATATGAACATTCTATATGCGTAATGGAAATGAGTGGTAAACTAGCAGAAAAATATAATGTAGACAAAACTAAAGTTATGAAAGCAGCTCTAATGCACGATATGGCAAAGGAAACTTCTTTTGATGAACTAAAAAAGTATATAAAAGACAAAAATATCTACGTATCAAAAATGGAAATGCTTTTGGGAGTTACACTTCATGGCAAAGTTGCAGCAGATATATGCATGAAAAAATATAATTTTGACGAAGAAATGTGTAGTGCTATAAGTAACCATACTACAGGCAAGCCAAATATGACAATGTTTGAAAAAATTGTATTTATTGCTGATAAAATAGATGAAACAAGAAAATATAATGGGGTACAAGAGTTACGAGAACTTGCATTTAAAGATATTGATTTAGCTATTGTAAAAAACATAGACTATACGACAGAAAATAACTTAAAAAAGAGAAGACCAATCTTAGAACAAAGTATAAAAACTCGCAATTATATATTGATAAATAATAAAAATTAAGCTATAATAAATTTACCATTAAATATGGAGGATGTTAAATGATTTTCAAGGATTACTATAGAATTCTAGGACTAGAGTCAAACAAGGTAAGTTTAGATGAAATAAAAGTAGCATATAGAGAAAAAGCAAAAAAATTTCATCCTGACATAAATGTTGGAAACTCAGAAGCAGAAATTATTTTTAAAGATATAAATGAAGCATATAGAATATTAAGTGACACAACGCAAAGAAGAAAATACGATTTCAAATGGAATAAATATATTGGAAGTAGAAAAAAGAAGGAAAATAAGCAAAAAAAATCTTTTAAAGAAATGTTTTTAGATATACTGTTTGGGGGAATAACAAGGCAAAAAAGTGAAAGTAAGCCTACACCTCAATACGGAGAGGACATAGATACTCAAATAAATATTTCAATAAAAGAAGCATTTTTTGGTGTAAATAAGAAAATAAAATTGAGAACTGTTAACGGGAAAGAAACCTCATTTTCTCTGAAAGTGCCTGCAGGAGTCCAAAATAACGACAAGTTAAGAATAGTAGGTCAAGGAAAACGCGGAAAAAATGGTGGAAAAAATGGAGATTTACTAGTAAAAGTTAATATAGTAGATGACAATAGATTTAAATTAATAGGAACAGATATATACACTGAACTTAGTATTTACGTATGGGAAGCGGCACTTGGAATTAAAAAGAAAATAGAACTATTTGGAGAAGAAATAAATATTGTAATACCTAAATGTTGCAATAGTGGAGAAAAACTGACAATTAAAGAAAAAGGTTATAAAGATGGAAGAGGAAAAAGGGGAAATCTTAATATAATTACAAAGATTATATTTCCAAAAGAATTATCTAAAGAGCAAGAAAAATTATACTTCAAATTAAAAGAAATGTATAAGTAATATTAATTATTTATTAAATAATATAAAATATATTTTGTTTTTGCTATCACATTTTGTAATTATGTTGACATATTGTTGAAATTATGCTACAATTATTATGTTTAGCAAAAGAGAAGTATTAGAAAGAGGTGCAAAAATGTCAGAGGGATTTCATGGTAAATATTTTAGTATAACTGACCCAAAGGACGTAAATACAGTTATATATAGAATTAATGAAACTGCCAAAGAACTGCAGAGCAAATATCCAAAATATACAGTAGAAAGATTAGTTTGCTCAGAAGAATTTAATGGAGAAAACAAAAAGAAAACATTTTTTATCGACTATCCTGAAGTAGAAGGAGAAGACCTAGTAATACTTTCTTTTGGACCACAAAAAGTGGTAGTAAATATGGGATTTTTAAAAGATGACAAGGTTAAGATATCAAGAAGACCTATACCTATTAAGTTTGACACTCTTTATTCAGAGACAGCAATGGAACTGAAGGATTTTAAGTACACACCTAACTTAAAAAGGCCTATTACAATAATTGACCCTGAAACGACAGAAGAGATAAAACCAATGATATATTTAGATAAAGATACAAATGAAGTAAGAGGAAGATGTAGATTAAAGCCAAACAAATCTTATTTTAGCTTTGAAATAAGAGACAAAAATTAAGGAGGAAAATTTAATAGTGAAAGAATTAACATTTACAGAATGGAGTGCAGATAATAAATTAATAGCTAGAGAAAGCGGAAATAAAGATTCTTATAATGCTGAAATAGGAGCATATACAAATAATGGAATAACAGAGGGAGAAATTGAAATTACAGCAATGGAAATTGATGAAAAGACAATAAATCCTAACATTATGAAAGCATTACTTGAAAAAGATGGAGAAAGAATTACAGCTAGTGCTTTAGATAGAAATGCAAAAATAGTAGAAAAAGACGATAGCGCTTTAAATGGAAAAGCAGAAATGGCAAAAGAGGACGATAGAAATTTATAATAAAAATATGGCTATATAATATAAATGAAACCAATGAGAAGGTAAATTAATATGGATAATTTTTTAGTAACAATTAGAAAACACAAGGTATCAATAATATTAACTATATGTCTATGGATATTTGCAGAAATATTTGTAATAGCTCCACTTGCAACAACATTAGTTGATAGTAATGCTACCGGTGTTTTTGATTTAGGATATTTTTTAGAACATTATATAGAAAACATTGTAAATATTTCAGGTATCAAAAATTGTTTTGGAAAACAATATATAGGAACATTTGGTGGAGCAACGTTAATATTTACAGTGTTTTTCTCTATATGTTATGGAATAGGACTATATAAGGGAAGAAAAAAAGGAAAATATGATAAAATAGAACATGGCTCAAGTGATTGGAGTACAGGTGGAGAGCAATATAGGGTCTTAAGCAAAAATCAAGGACTAATTTTAGCCGAAGATAATTATTTACCATTAGATAAACTTGGAAATACTAACGTTCTTATAGTCGGTGGTTCAGGTTCGGGTAAATCTTCAGCATATACAATACCAAATGCCCATCAATGCCTAGGTTCGTACATATTTACAGACCCTAAGGGAGAAATATATGATGCAACAGCAGGGTACTTAAAATCACAGGGGTATGAGATAAAACTATTAAATTTAGTAAATCCAGAGAGTAGTGATAGTTATAACCCTATACAACATGTAAAGTCAGAATTAGATGTTGATGTTATAGCAAATACTATAATAAAAGGACAGAAATCAGAAGCCGCAGGTGGTACAGATCCATACTGGGACAATATGTCAGAGCTATTGCTAAAAGCATTAATATATTTTTTAATAGCAGCAAGACCAGCTGAAGAACAAAACTTAGCAAGTTGTGCAGAATTAGTAAGAGCAGCTAATAATAAGGGAAATACCAATTTACTATCAGAATTAATAAATAAATTACCTTATGATCACCCAGCAAGAATGAACTATAAATCTGTTGAAATAGCTTCAGATAAGACATATAGCTCAATTTTAAGCTCATTACAATCAAAACTAGGTAAATTTGATTCTAAAGAAATAGCCAATGTAACATCTACAAATACAATAGATTTTGAAGATATAGCTACTAAAAAAACTGCTTTGTATGTTGTTTCATCAGATACGCATACGGCTTATGACTTTTTACTTACTATATTTTTCTCACAGATGATACAACAATTATATGATTTTGCAGATAAAAATGGAGGAAAATTACCAGTAAAAACTTTCTTTATATTAGATGAGTTTTCAAATATAGGACAGATACCTGACTTCGATAAAAAGATATCAACAAGTAGAAGTAGAGGAATTTCATTTAGCGTTATCTTACAAAACCTAGATCAATTAAAAGGTTTATATGAAAAATCTTATGAAACAATAATAGGTAACTGCGACACTCACGTATTTCTAGGAAGTAATTCTTATGCGACAGTCGAATATTTCTCAAAAGAGTTAGGAGAAAAAACAATTTCTCATATGAGTAAATCAGCAAATAGAGATAATTATGGTAGTAGAAAAGGCTATAGTGAAAACGACCAAATAATGGGAAGAGCATTAATGACCCCTGATGAGCTTAGAAGACTAAATAATGATGAATGTATAGTATTTGAAAAAGGAATAAAACCAATTTTGGCGAAGAAATATTATTGGTTTAAAAAGCAAAGAATAGTTAGAGATTTAAATACAATAAGAATAGACCATAATGACTATGACATCGGAGATAGAGGGGAATGGAGGAAATTCAATCCATATAATCCATTCACAGGAAGTCAAATAGAAGATAATAAGGAACAAGAATTTAAAGTTGATTCATTAGATGACTTATTTGCAGATGAAGAAAATAATACAGAAAGTAAAAATAATGCTGAACAAATAAATAATACTATTGGAAATATAGATTTAAACGGTACAAATGAAAATAGTAATAACATAGAGCAAATAAATAGAACAATCGAAAATAATGACGTAGAGCAAATAAATAGAACAATTGAAAATAACATAGAACAAATAAATGGAACAATTGAAAATAATAATATGGGACAAATAAATAATCAAAGTAATGGAAATATTATAGAATCGCCACCAATTGTAAATGCATCAGATATAAAAGAACAAATGACAGAAGATGATGATATAGATATACAAAAAGAGCTAGAAGCAAAATTTGATGAATTGTTTGGACCAGTTGAGTAAAAACAAGCGAAGGAATGTACCTTCGCTTGTTTTTGAGACTTCAAGTAACTAATTGTGGTTACATACTTTGGCTTTGAGAGTCGCGATTAAATATATATATCCGATTTTTTCTAAGTGCTATAACAAATAAAGAACTATAATCGGAGTCAATTAAATTTAATAGTCTCTCTGAAATAGTGACTCTTTTTTTGCTATCAAGATGCCGTACTTCCAAGCAAAACTCGTTGGAACAATCAGTTAAGTCACTAAGATAGATGGATTTCTCATCAGTATCCCAAAAGATGCCTACCTTACTAGAAAGGTGTAACTCATTGATTAATGAACTAGGAATTTGTAACCGATTTTTAGTATCCATTTTAGCCATTGTAAGCCCTCCATAAAATATTATAATATACATATAGTATATCATAAAAGTCAGGAAAAATCAAGAAAAATCAGTTTTTTCGCGTTTTTCTGCGTTTTTAGTTTAGTTTTAAAAGAAAAATCAATTTTTATTATAATAAAGGAAGTTTTAACTTTAATTTTTTTAAGCCACTTTTATTTTTGTCAATTTTGATTTTGCAAAAAAGTATTTATAAATAATAATTAAAAAAAATATTTACAAACATTTGTTTATATGATATAAAATAATAAGAGGTGAATTTATGAAATTTGTACATATTGCGGATATTCATTTTGATGCTCCTTTTAAAACAATAACAGATAGAGCCGAACTAGGTCAAATTAGGAGAATAGAACAAAAAGAAGCATTTAAAAATGTTATAGAATTTATTAAAGAAAATAATGTAGATTATTTGTTTATAAGTGGAGATTTATATGAACAAGAATATATAAAAAAATCAACTATAAAATATATAAATGAATTATTTAAAGAAATTAAGGATACTAATGTTTTCATTGCACCAGGAAATCATGATCCATATATAAATAATTCCTATTATAAAACATTTGAATGGGCTGACAATGTAAAAATATTCACAGAAAATGTAGAAAAAGTGGAAAATGAAGATATTTGTATTTATGGATATGGATTTAATAATTATGAAATGAATTTAAATCAATTAAGGGATATTAATATAGAAAATAAAAATAAAATAAATATATTAGTAACACATGGAACAATCATAAATGGAAATGAATTAAATGGTATTTATAATCCAATAAGTAAAAATGAACTAGTAAGCAAAGGCTTTGATTATATAGCTTTAGGACATATTCATAAAAGAGATGAATTTTATCCAGGATCGCTTGTTTCAATGGGCTTTGATGAATTAGGTGAACATGGATTTATTTATGGTGAAATAAATGAAAAAGATGTAAATACAACATTTATTAGAGCAGATAAAAGAGAACTAAAAGAAATTGATTTTGATGTTTCAGATATATATTCAGAAGATGAGTTAATTGAAAAATTAAATTTAGTTAATACTGAAAATAATTTGTATAAAATTAATTTGATTGGAGAAAGAAACTTTATAATTGATTTTGATATAAAATTAATTCAAAAAAATATAATAAAAATAAAAGATAAAACAAATTTAAAAGTAGAAATAAAAGAAAATAATAACACATTAAAAGGTATAATATCAAAACAATTAAATAAAAAAATAGAAAATAATGAAATTAATCAAAAAGAATATGATGAAATTTTAGAATTAATTATTAAAATATTTAATAATTAAAAAATAAAAAACAAAAAATAAAATAAAAAACAAAAAATAAAATAAAAATTAAAAATAAAAAAATAAAAAATAAAAAAATAAAAAAATAAAAAAATAAAAAATAAAAAAATAAAAAATAAAAAATAAAAAATTAAAAATAAAAAAATAAAAAATAAAAAATTAACAATAAAAAATTAAAAATAAAAAAATTAAAAATAAAATTAAAATTAAGAAATAAAAATAAAAACAGAAAATAAAAAATAAATTATGTAATAAAATAGTTTGAACAAAAAATTTTATAAAAAAGATATAGACAAAAATAAAAAATGAAGAAAAAATATTTTAAAGAAAAATAAAAAGGTAAATTTAAAAATAATTCTAGAAAAAAAATAAATGTAATAAATGGTAATTATTGGACAAAACAATGAATTTTTATAATAATTTATTTTAAATTATTATAAAAATTTATACAGGAAAAGATTGTAAAAATTTGAAAAAATTGAGTGAAATTTGAGTACATAAAGGACAAAATTTTAAATATACATTAAAAATCACAAATTGTTAATAAGACAAAAAAACTTTCAAACATTCTAGTAAATTAAAAATTTTGAAAACACTAGGGAATAATAGCGATACAAGAAATAAAATTATAAAAAAACATATACAAATAAGAAAAGAAAAAATATATCAAAATAGCAAAAACAATTAATTAATCTTAAAAAAGAACCATTAAATTGACAAAAAGACAACCAAAAACAATAAAAAGACATTCAAAAAAGATAAGTTACAAACTGGGAAAAATTGGTTTGCAATAATAAAATAAAAAAATATTAAATAAATTTAGAAAAAAATAAAATTTTGGAGGGAAAATTTTTTGAAAATTAATAATATAAAAATAAATTCATATGGAAAATTGAATAATAAAAACTTTGATTTAGAAAAAATAAATATAATTTTTGGAAAAAATGAATCAGGAAAATCTACATTATTAAATTTTATTTTAAATATATTTTTTAATATCTCGAAAAATAAAAAAGGAAAAAATATTTCTGATTTTGAAAAATATTTACCATGGAATGAAAATGAATTTTCTGGAAAAATAACTTATCAATTAGATAATAATAAAAAATATAAAGTTTTTAGAGATTTTAATAAAAAAAATCCACAAATAATTGATGAAAATGAAAATGATATTTCTAATAATTTTAATATAGATAAAAAAACAGGTAATTTATTTTTTCAAGATCAAGTAAAAATAGATAAAAGTACAATGCTCTCAACAGTAGTTGCATCTCAAAATGAAACGAGAATTGACAATACAACACAAAATTTATTAATTCAGAAAATAGCAAATATAGCAGAAAGTGGAGAAGAAGATGTATCTTATAAAAATGCTATTAATAAATTAGATAAATTATTATTATCAGAAGTAGGAACCACCAAAAGCCAAAATAGACCAATCAATATAGCAATGGACAATTTAAATAATTATGAAAAAGAATTAAATAATATAAAAAGGTATGAAGAAAATAAATATGAAATTGAAAAAAATAATAAAAAATTAAATGAAGAAATATTTAATGAAGAAAAAAATAAAGAAATTTATGAAAAAATTGAAAAAATATTAAATAATAATAAAATAAAGGAAGAACAAATAAACGTAAAGAAAAAAATATTAAGTGAAAATAAAATAAGAGTAGTAAACTTAAAAGAAAAAATAAATGATGAATTAAATTATAAATTAAATAAAAAATTAAATGATAATAATAATTTAAAAAATAAAAAAAATATAAAAAAAATATTATTCTTTTTAATTTTAATAATAATTGTAATAATAAATATATTTAATTTTATTTTTATAAAAAATAAATTAATAAATGTTTTATTATTTTCTTTATTACCTATTTGGATTATTGGAATAATATTAAATAATAAAAATATTAAATATAAAGAAAATATTAATAAAGATAAAAATATAAGTAATAATATAAATATTAATTTAAATAATAATGTGGAAAATATAAAAATACAAATAGAAACTTTAGAAAATACTAATTTAGAATTAAATAAAGAAATAGAAGAATTAGAAGAAAGTATAAAAAAAGAAAATGTAGAAGAAAAAAATAAATTTATTGAGAATTATGGAGAAGATATAGAAAATTTATTTGATAAAAACACCTTACTAAAAGCAATGGAGAAAAATAAAAATAATTTAAATTCATTAGCTTTAGAATTACATAAATTAAAATTAGATTCTGAAAATATTGAATCTAAATTAGAAAAAATTACTGATTTAGAAGAAAAAATTTATTTTGAAAAAGAAAATATAGATAAATTAGAAAATAAATCAAAAATATTTGAAATGACTAGAGAATTGATAGAAAATGCTTATTTAGAAATGAAAAATAATATTACACCAAAATTTAATAAAAATTTATCAGAAAATATTGAAAAAATATCTAATGGAAAATATAAAAAAATAATATTAAATGATGATATTTTTGTAGAACTAGAAAATGGTAGTAACATTCCAATTGATTTATTAAGTACAGGAACTATTGAGCAAATTTATTTAGCACTAAGATTATCTGTAATTGATGAAATTTCATCTGAAAAATTACCAATTATGTTAGATGAGACATTTGCTTATTATGATAATGAAAGATTAGAAGAAACTCTAAAATTCTTATCACAAATAGATAATCAAATCTTAATATTTTCTTGCACATATAGAGAAAAAGAAATATTAAATAAATTAAATATTGAATATAATTTAATTAATTTATAAATAAAAAGTACATTTTATATGTACTTTTTATAAAATTTTATTAAATTGTTTAATTTTAAATTATTTTTTATTAATTTTATTTTTATATTAATTTTTATTTTTATATTAATTTTATTTTTTTATTATTTTTTATATATATTTTTTTAATAGAATATTAATAATTGTTTTATTTTTTAATAGTATTAATATTAATTGGATTTACATGAATTATCGATAAATAAATAAAATCAAGATTATTTAATTCTTTTTCTAAATTATCAGCTATTTTGTGACTTTCAAATGTTGAAAGATTACCATCAACAAATATAGTAACAAAAATTAAATATTTATAGCCAACTGGAGAAGAATTAAAATGATTTATTTTTTGGATTTCAGGATATTTCTTAATAATTTCTAAAATAATATTTTTATATTTTTCATCTATTGATTTATCCATAAGAATATCATAGCTTTCAATAAATATTTGCCAGCCTGTATAGCATATCCATATAGAAATAGCAATTCCAACTACACTATCAAACCAATAAATATGTACAAGTCCTAAAAGAGCTGATATTAAGGTGAAAATAGTAATAATACAGTCATTTCGATGATCTTTTAAATTAGATTTTATTAATAAGCTTGGATTAGTTTTTGATAATGATTTTGTATAAAAATATAAAAAAGCCTTTGTAATAATAGTGATAATACATACAATTACTAAATTCCATGAAAAAGTAAAAGTTGCTCCAGTTATCAATGATTTAAGAGAATTAATTAAAAAATTAACTGCAACTATAATCATTGAAATACTAATAAATAGTGAAAAAAGATATTCTGCTTTTCCATGTCCCATATTGTGATCATCATCATAAGGTTTACTTGCGATTTTTCCACCAACATAGGTCATTAATGATGCAAAAATATCACTCGCACTATTGGCAGCATCTGCAATCATAGAGTGACTGCGGGTTACAAAACCAATAAATCCTTTTATAACAAGTAAAAATAAATTTCCAATAACACCTAATATTCCAGCTAATTTTGCTGAACTAAATCTATTCATTTAATTTTTTTAGTATAATGAATATAAAAAACATTATACAATTCCCTTCTTTTTATTTTTTATTAATAAAATTTATATATTTTAAACATATTAATAATATATATTTTTTATAACATAGATTTAAGTATAACATTAACTTTAAAAATAAACAACATTAAATTGCGTAATAAACATTTTTGAACTAAAAAATAGTGTAAAATAAATGATAGGTCAAGTGAAAAGTAAATACAATTCTGAAAATAAATGCTCGTCCAAGTGAAAAAGTAAATGCAATTCTAAAAAATGATAAAAAATAGCGTAAAATAGATACTTGAAAGATTGCGCAAAATATTGTATAATACTAAAGTAATTTTATAAGAAAGGGATTAATCAATTAAATTATATTATATGTAATTGATTATACGAGATTTATTTATGTTTGATAATTTAGAAGAGATAGAAAAGAAATATGTTGACTTAACTGAAAAGATTAGTGATCCAGAGGTAATTTCAAATCAAAATGAATGGCGTAAAATGATGAAAGAACATTCTAACATAGAGCCTATTGTAGAAAAATATAGAGAATATAAAAATACTCAAAAAAGTTTAGAAGAAGCTAAAGAAATGATGAATGATAAGGAATTGAAAGATTTAGCTGAAGAAGAAATGCTAAATGCCAAAGAAAAATTGCCTAAGCTAGAAGAAGAGTTAAAAATGCTTTTAATTCCAAAAGACCCTGATGATGATAAAAATGTTATTTGCGAAATTAGAGCAGGTGCTGGAGGAGAAGAGGCTGCACTATTTGCTAGTACACTATTTAGAATGTATTCTATGTATTGTGATTTGAAGAATTGGAAGTTAGAAGTTTTAAACGAAAACTCTACGGAACTGGGAGGTATAAAGGAAATTTCATTTATAGTTAAGGGCGACGGAGCATATAGTAGACTTAAATTTGAAAGCGGAGTTCATAGAGTTCAAAGAGTTCCTGAAACAGAAGCAAGTGGTAGAATTCATACATCAACTGCATCAGTTGCAGTTCTTCCAGAAGTAGAAGATGTTGACATCGAAATAAATCCAGCAGATATTAGAATGGAAGTATTTAGAGCATCAGGAGCAGGTGGACAACATGTTAATAAAACCTCATCAGCCGTAAGGCTAATTCATATTCCAACTGGAATAGTTGCAGAATGTCAGACAGAAAGATCCCAGGTGCAAAATAGGGAATATGCAATGAAATTGTTAATGTCAAGACTTTATGAAATAGAAAAAAGTAAAAGAGATAATGAAATAGAAAGCGAAAGAAGAAGCCAAATTGGAAATGCTGATAGAAGTGAAAAAATCAGAACATACAATTACCCACAAGGGCGCATTACAGACCATAGAATTGGTTTAAGTATTTATCAAATGGAGAGCTTTTTAAATGGAAATCTTGATGGAATGATAGATAACTTAATTGCAGCAGATACAGCTCAAAAACTCCAAGGTAGTGAAGAATAAAATATAAAAATAACCTCAATTATTAATTTATTTTAATATTTGAGGTTATTGCTATTTTTAAAATCAATTTATTTTAATTAAATGTTCTATTTTCCTCTTAAAGTAATAAGCTTTATTATATTAATCGAATAGGGGATAAAAATATGTTACAAATATCTTTATTAGG